>CAYNSI010000027.1:0-16702 GCA_964399665.1 uncultured Enterobacterales bacterium
AAGGAAGCTTAATCCTGCAGGGCGCGCCAGGCAATATCATGTCTTAGGGTTTTGCCCCGGTAGTCAATTTTTTCGCACAGCTCATAGGCCTTGTCACGGGCCTCTTTGAGGGTTGCCCCTGTTGCAGTAACGCAAAAAACCCTGCCTCCTGCAGTTACGAGATTCCCCTTGGCATCATAGGCGGTACCGGCGTGAAAGACCTTGGTGTCAGTGCCGCTGCCGCTGGTATCCCCGGTGATGATGTCGCCCTTTTTGGGGTTTGCAGGATAGCCTTCTGATGCCAATACCACTCCTATGGCAGGTTTATCATCATATTCACAGGTTAAGCCCTTAAGTTCCCCGTCACAGGCTTTGAGGCACAGGGCTACAAGATCTGATTTTAAGCGCATCATAATAGGCTGGGTCTCAGGATCTCCAAAGCGGCAGTTAAATTCCACCACTTTAGGATCTCCTGAATCATCTATCATAAGTCCTGCGTAAAGAAAACCCACATAGGGATTACCGTCTTTGGCCATGCCCTTTAAGGTGGGATTGATGATGCGCTCCATTACCTTGTTGAAAACTTCAGGGGTGACAACAGGTGCCGGGGAATAGGCTCCCATGCCTCCGGTGTTGGGGCCTTCATCATGATCTTTTAATCTTTTGTGATCCTGGGAGGTTGCCATGGGAAGGGCTGTGGTACCGTCTGAAATGACAATAAAGGAAGCCTCCTGTCCTGCCATGAAATCTTCGATAACAACACGTGAGCCTGCCTTACCAAAGACGTGGTCATCAAGCATGGCATGGACTGCATCAACAGCTTCTGCTACGGTTGCAGCTACCACCACTCCCTTGCCGGCTGCAAGACCGTCAGCTTTTACCACTATGGGAGCACCGCGGCTTTTGATGTAGGCAACGGCCTTATCTGGATCATCAAAGACTTCATAGGCGGCAGTTGGGATGTTATGGCGCTTTAAAAAATCCTTGGTAAAGGCTTTAGAACCCTCAAGCCTGGCAGCTTCCTTATTAGGTCCGAAGATTTTAAGCCCTGCCTTTTTAAAGTCATCAACCAAACCGGCCACCAGGGGAGCCTCAGGTCCTACTATGGTAAGTCCTATGTCATGCTCTAGGGCAAAGTCAATTAAGGCTTTATGATCGGTGATATCAATGGCTGCACATTCCAACTTATTGTTATCACGGGCAATTCCAGGGTTGCCGGGTGCTGCATATACTTTGTCAGCAAGATCTGATTTTGCCGCTGCAAAGGCCAGGGCATGTTCGCGTCCCCCGCCTCCTACTATTAAAATATTCATACCTTCCCCTTACAATCAGTGGCGGAAATGGCGCATGCCGGTAAAGACCATGGCAATGTTATGCTCATTGGCAGCCTTGATGACCTCCTCATCTCGGATGGAACCGCCTGGCTGGATGATGCAGGAAATTCCCGCCTTTGCGGCAGCATCAATGCTGTCCCTGAAGGGAAAGAAGGCATCGGACGCTAAGACACAGCCTGAGGTTTCAAGATTAGCTTTTTCTGCGCGTAAAAAGGCATTTTCAACTGCAAAGACTCTTGAGGTCTGACCGCATCCTATTCCTATGGTGCGCTTGTCCTTTGACAGCACTATGGCATTTGACTTGGCGTATTTGCAGATCCTAAAGGCAAAAAGAAGTTCATCAAGCTCATCATCAGAAGGACGCTTTTCAGTTACCACCTTAAGATCGTCTAAGGACGGTGAATAAATGTCAGCTTCCTGAACTAAGATCCCTCCTGTTACCTTGTTTAAATCAAGACGGGGAGCATTATTGAGAAAATCTCCGATTTCAAGAAGACGGACGTTTTTCTTTGCGGCTGCCTTTTCTTTGGCTTCATCGGTGACCTTGGGGGCGGCGATAACTTCGCAAAACTGTTTTTGGGTTATAAGCTCTACGGTTTTCCCGTCGAGGGGACGGTTGAAGGCGATAATGCCGCCGAAGGCTGATTCACTGTCGGCTTCAAAGGCTTTAAGATAGGCATCGGAAATATTGTCAGCCAACGCGGCGCCACAGGGATTGGCATGTTTTACTATGATGCAGCAGGGCTTTTGAAATTCCCTGACGCATTCTACAGCAGTATCTGTGTCGGCAATATTGTTATAGGAAAGCTCCTTTCCCTGAAGCTGCTGTGCAGTTGCAATACCATTGGTCCTGGGATTGAGCTCTCGATAGAAGGATGCTCTTTGGTGGGGATTTTCACCATATCTTAAGTCCTGGATCTTGACATAGTTAAGATTAAGAGTGCGGGGGAACAAGGGCTTTGCGCTGCTTTGCCTGATGCCGTAGTCAGGTGCTAATCCCCCCAGGTAATTGGCAATGGCACTGTCATAGGCTGCAGTGTGTTCAAAGGCTGCTGCTGCAAGATCAAATCTTGTGGCCAAAGTTAAGGAGCCCTCATTTTGATCCATTTCGGCGATAATTTTTTCATAGTGACTGCTTTTTACCACCACGGCTACGTCATGGTAATTTTTGGCAGCAGCACGCAGCATGGCAGGGCCGCCTATATCGATATTTTCAATGGCACGATCCAGGGTGCAGTCAGGATCCATAACGGTTTTGACAAAAGGGTAGAGATTAACGCAGACCAAATCAATACGCTTGATGCCGTGTTCCTGCATGACCTCATCATCAATACCCTGTCTTCCCAAGATCCCGCCGTGAATTAAAGGGTGCAGGGTCTTGAGTCTGCCGTCCATCATCTCAGGAAAGAGGGTGTAATCGGACACCTCAATCACATCAATGCCGTTTTGCTTCAAAAGCGCAGCAGTACCTCCCGTTGAGAGGATCTCAATTGAGCGCTCTTTGAGGGCTTTGACAAACTCTACAATACCTTCCTTGTCGGATACGCTGACAAGGGCTCTTTTAATAGGGCGAGGATCTTCCATTGAATCTGGCTCCAAAATACAAGTGGTCAGAGGATGACTTTTTTAGATTTAGAATGCTTTTAATAAGCGCAAAAATTGTAGCACTTTTGGCTCTTGCACTTAAGAAGCTTAACAACTGCGTTATGGTTAAGGCTGCAAACTGCCCTCGTCAAAGGCAGATTTTGGGTTATTTTGGCTAAATTTAAGGTTTCTTGGGCAGAAAGTATTGCTTATTTGAATCTCTTGTGTTGAAATTTACGCGAGCCGAAGAAGTTAGGTTATTCTTGGGACCTGCGTCTTTTGAGGTGTTTCAAAAATCTGCAGTTAAGGATGTACCTAACCCTAGAGTTCTGAAAACTTAAGTTTTTTTGTTTGAACTTATAAGAACAACATTAATAGGGATTTTGTATGAATAAATCTGAACTCATTTCAAAGATAGCTGCTAGATCAGATATGTCAGCTGCCAAAGCCCGCACTGCTCTGGATGCACTTTTAGCAAGCATAGGAGAGGCCTTGGCTGATGGCGACAGAGTCCAGCTGGTAGGTTTTGGTACTTTTAAGATCACCGAGCGCAGTGCCCGCGAGGGCCGCAACCCCAAGACGGGTGAAGTGATCAAGATCCCAGCCTCCAAGACACCTTCCTTCTCGGCAGGTGCTGAGTTAAAGAAAGCAGTTAACGGCAGTGGCTGCAAAGGCAAAGGAAAAGGCAAATAAACAGCCTGAAAATAAACAGGTTATAAAAAGGGAGGCTTAGGTCCTCCCTAAATTTTGGTGCCCTGGGCGCTTTCATCCTCATCGTTCCGTTCTTTTGCCCCTTTCTCCTGCTGACATCTGCAGACATTTACCTTATCAGAACAGTTTTGTAAAAATAGTTTTGTGCAAAGTCACAAATTGCTGAAAAGATAAATTTTTCCTGGGACTAAATTTTGCTGCTGTGTAAGAATTAACCTTGTGCCCTGAAAAATTTTCTGATTGTTCAGCAGGGCTTGGGTTAACTCTAAGGATATTAAAACATGGCAGTTCACGAAAATGCCGGCAAAAAGGCCGGCGATAAGGATTTGGTCAATATTCCGCGTCTTATGGCATTGTATTACCTGGAACGTCCCGATGCGGATAATCCAGAGCAGCAGGTTGCTTTCGGCACTTCAGGCCACCGCGGCACTTCACTGAACGGATCTTTTACCGAGACTCATATTGCAGCCGTTTCCCAGGCCATAGCAGAGTACCGGCAGCAGGAGAATATCACAGGCCCTCTTTTTATCGGGATGGACACCCATGCCCTGTCTGAGGCGGCGCTGGCTACTGCCATTGAAGTTTTAGGCGCCAACGGCGTTGAACTTAGAATTGAAAAAGATCAAGGCTATACTCCGACACCTTCAATATCACATGCTATCTTGACTCATAACAAAGGCAGAACCTCAGGTCTTGCCGACGGCATAGTCATCACCCCTTCGCATAATCCGCCCTGTGATGGAGGGTTTAAATACAATCCTGTCGACGGGGGGCCTGCGGGTACTGAGATCACCTCCAAAGTTCAGGACAGAGCCAATGCCATCATAAGAGGCGGGCTTAAGGAGGTCAAAAGGATCCCCTATCAAAGGGCCCTTAAGCTGTCCAATGTCAAAGAGTATGACATGCTGACAGAATATGTTGAAGATTTAGGATCCATCCTGGATTTGGAGGCCGTCTCCAAGCAGGGGGTCAAAATAGGCGTAGATCCTCTGGGTGGGTCGGGAATCTTTTACTGGGATGCTATTGCAGATCGCTATAAACTTAATATCAAGGTGGTAAATTACAAAATCGATCCGGCCTTTTCCTTCATGTGCCTTGATAAAGACGGCAAGATCCGCATGGACTGCTCCTCCCCCTATGCCATGGCAGGACTTATTGCCATGAAGGATGACTTTGACATTGCCTTTGGCAATGATCCTGATTATGACCGTCACGGTATTGTTTGCAGATCAGGACTCATGAATCCCAATCATTATCTTTCTGCTGCCATAAATTATATCTATACCCACAGGGAGCACTGGCCTGCAGATGCCATGGTAGGTAAAACCGTAGTGTCTTCTTCCATGATGAACAGGGTGGCAGAGGGCTTAGGCCGTAAGGCCTATGAGGTGCCGGTTGGATTTAAGTGGTTTGTCCCGGGGCTTTTTGACGGCTCTTTGGCTTTCGGATGCGAAGAAAGCGCCGGAGCTTCATTCTTAAGAAAGGACGGCAGTGTCTGGACTACTGATAAGGACGGTATTATTGCAGCATTGCTGTCGGCAGAAATGCTGGCTGTTACAGGAAAAGATCCCAAAGAGCATTACGATGAGCTGACCTCAAAGTATGGCAGCCCTGTTTACAATCGTATTGATGCTCCGGCAACTCCAGGGCAGAAGGCTGCCTTAAAGAAACTCGATCCTTCAGCAGTTGAAGCTGCGGTTATGGCAGGAGAGCCTATTATCGGGAAGTTGACCCAAGCATCGGGCAATGGAGCTGATATCGGGGGGCTTAAGGTGGTAACTGAAAACGGCTGGTTTGCAGCAAGACCATCGGGTACCGAGAATATCTACAAAATCTATATGGAAAGCTTCAAAGGTAAGGAGCATCTTGCCCTTATTGAAGAAGAAGCCGTAAAGATAGTAAGCGCCGCCTTGAAAAAGGCCGGAGTGTGACAGCAGCTTATCCTTAAGCTAAGCTCTTGCAAAAATTTGCCATATCTCTCACAATCGTGAGCTTGTGAGAGATGGTGTTTTTTGTTTTTAGAGAATGTTGCATGAAGGAGCTTATCAAGAAAGATTATTATCAATTAATCTGCATGGATATGGATGGCACTTTGCTTGACAGCAGCAAAAACATCCTGCCTACAACCAATGAGATCCTCAAAAAGGCAACAGCCCAAAGGATGCAGTTTCTTATTGCCACAGGCCGTCCTCCCACGGGAGTTGTCTCATATCAGGATAAAATTGCCGTTGATCTTAAAAACTGCTATGCAGTGTGTTTTAACGGAGCAGTATCCTACCTGTTAAATGATCTTAAGCATCCTTTGACAGTACATACTACCCCTGGGACTTTAGTAAGTGAGATTTACGCTTGCTCAAGGGAATTTAATCTTTCAATGCACGGCTTTTCGCATCAGCGCGGTCTGGTGCTTGCAGTTCACAATGAGTACACCAATCGTGAAGTAATTCATGCCAACATGCCCTGGCAGATCATTGATTTTGGCAGTTTAAGCTCCGATGAGGGTTTTTACAAATGCATACTTTCAGGATCAGTTACAGCCCTCGACGCCTTAAGGGAGAGCATCCCTGAACATATCAGCGCTCAAACGAGCATCGTCCGTTCTGATCCTCATTTTTTAGAATTTATAGCAGGAAGGCAGACCAAAGGCTCGGCCATTGAGGAGCTTTGCGCTCTTCTTAAGGTTCCCCTTGAGAAGGTGGTGGCTTTTGGTGATGCGGAAAATGATGTAACCATGCTTAAAAAGGCAGGATTGGGAGTTGCCATGGCAAATGCGGATACATATGCCAAGGAGGCTTGTGATCTTGTGACAGATTCCTGCGACAATGATGGTATCGCCAAGGTATTGAGTCAACTCATCTGATTTTACAAAGCAAAGGAAAACAAGACATTGCAAATTTTCAAGCGCCTGATAAGCGGGCTTAAACATGATAATGTCCTAGGTCATGACAGTCTGCCTTTAAAAGAGTCCCTAAAGGCATTTTGGTTTATGCTGATCCCCTTTTGGACCCACAGGGACAGCAGGCTGTCCTGGTTTATTCTGACGGTGGTAATAGCACTTACTGCAGCCGCAATCTATATAGCAACGGCCATAAACTCCTGGTACAAGGATTTTTGGGATACTATCCAGGAGTATGATGTTGATGCTTTCGGATATCAGCTTGGAATATTTGCAGTTTTGGCAACTTTTCATGTGATAGTAAGCGTTTATAAGTCCTATTTATGCTCCCGTCTTGCCATTAACTGGCGCAAATGGCTTACCGGCAAGGTTATGAATGAGTGGCTTGAGACTAGCACCTACTATAAGATGCAGCTTACCCAAAAACAGACCGATAACCCGGATCAGCGTATTTCAGATGATTTAAATCTTTTTGTTACGGCAACTATTTCTCTTTTTCTCAGCACCGCAACTGACATTGCCATGATGATTACTTTTGCTGTTGTACTTTGGAATCTTTCATCTGCAGTGGACATGACGGTATGGGGGTATACCATTTCACTTCCTGACGGCTATCTTTTTTATCTTGCCTTAATCTATGCGATTATCGGAACTACGGTAACCTTCATTTTGGGAAAGCCTCTTGTCAAATTAAACTTCAGGCAGCAGCGCTTTGAGGCAGACTTTCGTTTCTCCCTTATAAGGGTGAGGGAAAATGCCGAGAGTATTTCCCTTTACCATGGTGAGGACGTTGAAAATAAAACCTTAAGGGAGCGTTTCGCCAATGTGGTTAAAAACTACATCAGGCTGATTGACAGGGAGAAAAAGCTGGGCTTTTTAACCTTAGGCTACATGCAGCTTGCCGTTATTTTCCCCATTATCATTGCAGCCCCTCTTTATTTTGCAAAAATAATTACCATGGGCTCCATCATGCAGATAAATTCAGCCTTCGGCAGGGTTCAGGACTCACTGTCAACCCTGGTTACCAACTTCTCCTCATGGGCGCAGTGGAAGGCGGTAATCGATCGTCTGGCCTTATTTTATGACTCTATGCAGCAAACCGAAGGTCTTGAGTGTCTTGCCCCCTCCAAAACCGGCGCCAAGCTTGTCCTTGAGGATTTGCAAGTAGGCTTAGATGACGGCAGGATCTTGGTTGAAGGTCTTAATCTTAACATGGCAGCAGGGGAGAGTCTTTTAATTCAGGGGCAGTCAGGCTGCGGCAAGAGTACCCTTATTAAAACCATTGCAGGTTTGTGGCCCTATGCCAAAGGGACGGTAATGGAGCCTTCAGGCAAGTGTCTTTTTCTGGCCCAAAGCCCCTATCTTCCCCAGGGAACTTTATTTGAGGCGGCAATCTACCCTGATACTCAAGGAGATCCTGAAAAAGTATCAGAGTACTTTAAACTTTTGGAACTTGGTCATTTGGTGCCGGATCTTCACAAGGAAGATGCCTGGTATCACATTCTTTCCCTGGGTGAACAGCAGCGGGTTGCCTTTGTAAGAGCCCTTATTATCAAGCCGGAACTTTTAATCCTGGATGAGGCCACCTCGGCTATGGATGAGCGTATGGAAAAGCTTGCCTATGAACTGGTGGCAAAAGAGTGTCACAACACCATTTTAGTAAGTGTCGGACACCGCAGTTCGCTTAAGGCCATGCACAAGTTTACCTTAAGGCCCAAAGAGCAGGGCAGTACCTTCTGGGAGGTGAGCGCATCCTGCGGGTAACACTTTTTGGAACTTAAGGATGGGGTTTTGCCCCATCCTGTCATAAGGCGCATGACAAGACTGTCTTAATATGCTGCCTTTATTCTTTAGAACCACACTATTTTTGACATTATGTTGAATTCAACATAATTGACAATAGCTAACCTTTCAGAAAGGCTTTGTATTCAGCATAAAGGGTATCCTGATTTACCGAGGAGGCAATCTCTGAACCTGCCAGGGCCTGCAGCAGGACACTGCTAAATTCAATGGCATAGGCAGGGCCTTTGGCGGTAATAATATTAGCTTTTCTGTCGAACACTACGCCTTTGGCAGAGGGGTTTTTGATGGGGTCGGTAAAGCCTGGGTATCCTGTAGCCTCATCATTATCCCCGATGATACCGTGGGTGCCCAGAACAAAACCCGGAGCGGCACAGATGGCTCCTATAAGTCTTTTCGCCTGTTTTTGGGCTTTGAGCATTGCAACCAGGATCTCACTGTCACGGCAGGCAGCGGCCCCGTCAAGCCCTCCTGGGATGACGATAAGATCAAACGTTTTGCTGCTAAATTCTGCAATGTTGCCGTCAGTGACTATCCTGGTGCCGTGGGCTAAAGTCACTTCTCTTCCTTCAGGACAAACAGCAGCCCGGGTTACCTTGATACCGCCTCTATTCAGGAAATCGGCAGGGGTTATGACCTCAATGTCTTCCGAGCCGTTGGCAAAACAAACCAATGCTTCTTGCATATCCTCTCCTTATTGTCCATTCAAAATTTTCGCAGGATCAGTACGCGATGCCTTGATCGCAGGGTATATGGCAGCTGCGGTCGACATAATGACAGCAGTTGCTGCTACAAGTATGATATCAGATACCTCAAGGCGGGCAGGAATAAAGTTTATAAAATAGATATTCTCATTGAGAAATTTAGTGTCAAAAAGCCTTTCGATTAAAACTACCGCCTCAGTTAAATTTAAGGACAGCATAATTCCGAGGACCACCCCTATGAAGGTTCCGTACGATCCTTTTAAAAGTCCGACCATGGTAAAGATCCTGATTACCGCACTGGGTTTTAGTCCCAACGTTATAAGAATAGCAATTTCAGAACGTCTTTCCTTAACCTGCATAAATAAGGCAGCAATAATGTTGAAGCAGGCAACTGCCATTACCATAATCATGGCAAGATACATTACCTGGCGGATCATTTGGATGTCACGATAGAGCTTTCCCTGGGTATTCATCCAGGATGACAGAGACGCACTCTCATTAAGTGATGATGAAGCCTTATAGACGATGGCGGGGGCATTTAAAAAGTCATTGGTTTTAACGTGAATGGTATTGCATTCTGTAAGATCGGCAAGGGCTTTGGCAGCAGGGATGGTGGTAACTGCAAGGCTGTTGTCAAGCTGTCCTCCGATACTTAGGGTTCCTGTAAGGATAAACTCATGGGAGGCAAGTCCCCCGAAAATTTCAAAACCGCCTCCGGTATCATCTGGATCTTGTTTTTTCAGGTAGATGATACTTACCCTGTCTCCAATGTTAAGGTTAAAGCTTTTTGCAAGACTTTTGCCAAGGACCAAAGGGGGGCTTTCCTTATCTGCATCGTTAAGATCATCTAAACTTACCGACATAAAGTTTTCCATGCTGATAACCTGTCTTTCATCAGGACTTAAGCCCAGTAGCAGCACAGGCTGAAAGCTTTCTTTATTGTGGACTATGGCAGATACCTCAACTGCGGGCACTGCGGCAGTTACCGCATCGGATGCTTGGATCAGGGATTGTGCCTGGTTTGCGGCATTGTCAAAATTTGGTGCCGTAGAATGCAGCTGCACCTGGGGAATGACCGAGAGCACGCGGTTTTCAAGTTCGTATTCAAAGCCGTTCATGGCAGACAGCCCTGTGATAAGGGCCAGAACCCCGATGGCAATACCTGCCGTCGAGGCCAGGGACATAAATCCTGATAAAGCCCCTGCGCTTTTATGCCTGAGGAATCTTAAGGCTAATTTAAGGCTTGGCATCTGAACTTTCCAAGATCCCGTTTGCTATGGTGTAGATTTTATCTGAGGAGGATGCAATCCCCTGATCATGGGTGACAATGACCACGGTGGTATGCTCTTCTTTTGCCAGGGTTAAAAAAAGCTTAAAAACATTGGCCGAATTTTCAGCATCAAGGTTTCCCGTGGGTTCATCGGCAAGTACCAAACGCGGTTTATGCACCAGGGCTCTTGCTATGGCAGCCCTTTGTCTTTGGCCTCCTGACAGCTCTTTTGGTTTATAGTTGCAGCGATCTAAAAGTCCTACCCTGTCAAGATAGCTTAAAGCAGTTTTTTTAGCATAAGACCCCGTCTTTCCTGCTATCTGCAGAGGGAGCATGACATTTTCAAGGGCGGTAAGATCACTTAACAGATGATGAAACTGGTAGACAAAGCCTAATTCTCTGTTGCGAAAGGCGGCCTTTTTGGCTTCCTTCAACCCGGTAAGTTCCATGCCGTCAAAAAAGATTTGCCCCTCATCGGGACTATCCAAAGTTGCCAGAATATGCATGAGGGTACTTTTACCCGAGCCTGATTTGCCAATTACAGCAGTAAGACTGCCCTTGGCAATTTTAATATTAATGCCCTTTAAGACCGGTGTCGGCACGGATCCTTCCTTGAAAGTGCGGTGGAGGTTAATCCCTTCTAATAAAATGTCACTCATTATTTATGTTCCAAATTCTGCACGGCATCAGCATGTCCTGCCTTAAGGGCCGGGAAAACAGTACAGATAAGAGCCAGGGCACAGGAAATCAGGGCTATGGCCGCGGTGCTCTGAAAACTTATCACAACGGGGATCTTGCTGCTTGAGGGGGGCACTAGATTCAAAAATGCCATAAGCTCATTTGCCCATGAAGACAGGATTATGCCAAGGGCGGTCCCTGATGCAACCCCGGCTATACTGCACAAAAGCCCCATGATAAAGAAAATCTCCACAATATCCCTGCTGTGCATCCCCAAAGTCTTGAGGATAGCAATTTCCTCCAAATGTGAGCTTACCATCATAGTAAGGGAGGAGAGCAGATTAAAGGATGCTACCATGACAATAAGAAACAGCATTACCCCCATGGCCGTCTTTTCCATTCCCACGGCAGAGAAAAATTCCCCCTCTTTCTCCTGCCAGGTGTGATAGCTGATATTCTCCTTATCAAGCAGGGCGGTAATTTCATCAAGTTTATAAGGATCACTTAAAAAAAGTCTCAGCCATAACTGGGGCTCCTGTGCCCTTAATACCCGTCTTACATCCTCATAAGATCCTCTTGCCCGGTTTTCGGCAGCTGTGGGGGCCTGAATAAGATAATCACTAACCCCAAAAAGTCTTGTTGAGGGAGTAAGTCCCATCATGGTGTAGCGTGCGTTGACAGTTGAGATAATGCGCACCCTGTCACCTGTATAAAGATTAAGATCCTGCATGGCAGGAACACTTAACAACAGATTAAAAGTCCCTTTTTCAGGAGTGGTTATCAGGGGTTTGTCATCTTTTGGGGGCTTTAAGAATACGGCATTGTCAAGATCATTGCCCTCAAGGGTTACCGGGACGACTCCGAATCTGCTTTGGGCAAGGGCGCGGGCTTCCACCATGGGGCACAGCGCCACAATGTTATCCAGCTGTTCAAGCTTTTTTACAATGTCCGTATCTGCCTTGATGATAAGGTGCGGGGTAGAGCCCAGCACCACTTCCTTAAGCCGGGCCTCAAGTCCTGACATGACCGAGGTTACTACAATCAGGGCTGCAATTCCTATGGTGATCCCCAAAGTGGCTGCAAGTGCCACTGCAGGAGCAAAGCGCCCCCCTGAGTCTGTCTGACCCAAAAACCGCCCTGCCAGGAAAATTTTAAGTTTAAGAGAAGTAAACATTAAAAACAGTATCCAGGACACCTAATTTATCAAGGCCATGACTTAAGTTTTTGCAAAAGGTTGGGCCTCAAGTGAAAAATCTTATAGGGTTTGAACATTCAATTTCAATAAGCTTTGAACTCCAACTTCCACTAACACAAACCTCGAACCTCGATGACCTTAAATTTTGACTGTCAAATATAGAAAATTCCGTAGTGATTATACGAAAAGTCTCCTCAAACCTCTTAAGTTACTTAAAGATTTAACGTCTCATCGGTTTTAAACTGCATTAGTAAGCAGTTTTTTGTGGTTGGATTTTGCCGGAGCTGAGGAATTTTAAGAGGACTGTTATCTTACAGGCGGGAGGAGCACAGTTCAAGCACTGTTCTTACCTTCTCAACGCAGGCTTTGAGCGTTTTTATCCCAAAAATTTTTTTTAAAGCAGTTTTGTTAAGTGTATAATGCCATGTTCATGCGCTGCTCTGTGCAAATATTAATGTGGCAGCCGCTAATTTTCGGAAAGTTAAGAATTTTTGGAGCTATTTGTGCCTAACATCAAGTCTGCAAAAAAGCGTGTTATTACCGCTGAAAAGGCTCGTCAGCGCAATGTCGCTGCACGTTCTAAGATGCGTACTCTTATTAAAAAAGTTCTCAAGGCCTGTGCCGAGAACAATAAGGAAGCAGCTGCGGCAGCTTATAAGGAAGCAGAGCCGGTTCTTGACCGTGCAGCCTGCAAGGGTCTTATTCACAAGAATAAGGCAGCCCGTCATAAGAGCAAATTAAGCGCAAAGATAAAAGCACTTGCCTGACCGCTCAACCCATAAATATCCTTCCTTAAGGCAGCTTTTAGACTGACTGTAGCTGATCTTACGTAAAAGAGCCCTAGGGAAGGACAAAACTGTCCTTTTCTTTCAAGAAGCAAACCTCATAAGTCCTGAGGGTTCAGGTCTGTTTTGCCACCTGTTGCAGGATATTAAAGCAGATACAACATGTCTTCCGGTTTGAAACTGACCTTTGACATTGGCGCAGGTACCCCGAAGCTGACGTTTTCCCGAAATGACCTATCTTTCAGGACACAGGTTTCTCCAATGGATTGAGCCGCGTTTTTAACAGAGTGTATTACATAGCATGCCGCTCTTTAATATTGTGAATTCGCATGAGCTTGAGGTAATGTGACCAACGGACCGCTTAGTGGCTATTTTTTGTTCCGTGGAATTTAACATGGTTTTCACGCCGTTGTACGTGTTCATGCTGCAGACATAAAAACCGCAAAGAACTGCTCCTTTACGGTTTTGTGATCGTTGTTTTGCTAGGGTAAGAAAGTCTTATTTCAGGAATTCAGGGTATTCCTGGCCTTAACTTATTAAAAATTGGTTCCTGCCAAAGACAGGAACCCAAGGAGCAAGACGTACCACCGTCAATGCACATGCAAGAAGTTTTTGCCTACACTTAAGCTTGAAGATATTTTCAAAGCATAAGTCCGAGGTCTCAGTTAGCTATTGCTAACACGCGTTAATGATAGCTAACTTAATTACCTCTTACAAGAGCTCAAAGAAAATTTTTCAAAAAATTTTCCCCATAAGGCTTTTTAAGGCTCAAAACCTCTTAAGTTTTGCTATATTCGGCGGCAGCTACGTTTTTTCACAAGGATTTTTTGATGATTTACGATTTTAATGAGTGTCTTGAGCGGGATCGCTCGGAAAAGTGGGTTTATGACAGTGTTATTAACGGCTGTAAGGTCCTGCCCATGGGGGTTGCCGACATGGATCTGGTGTCTCCTGTTGAAGTGCGTGAGGCTCTTGATAAAGTCATAAGACAGCGCGAGTTCGGTTATCCTGCCTATCATGAGGATTTTAATAAGGTATTGGCAGACTGGTTTTCACATTATTACGATTATCGTCCTGATAACTCAGCCATTACGGAGATCCCGGGGCTTATCACCACATTGGGGCAACTTGTTAAAAATCTTTGCGACCCCCAAGATAAAGCCGTGCTCATGCCCCCTGTGTATCACTGCTTTAAAAGTTCGCTTAATGCAAATAACCGCGGGGTTATTGAAAGTGATCTTAAAAAAGATTCCAACAATTACTACACCATAGACTTTGAAAAATTAGAAAGAGATTTGAACCTTAAAGAGGCCAAATTTTTAATCTTCTGCAATCCCCACAATCCCGTGGGCAGATGCTGGACTGAAGCTGAGGTAAGAGAGGTTGTAAGGCTTTGTCAAAAAACCAATACCATACTGATTTCAGATGAAATCCACGGTGATTTTACCTTTGACGGTTTAAGTTATACCCCTGTATTTAAGGCAGCTGAAAGGACAGACGGCATTATTATGCTCTCTTCAGGCGGCAAAATCTTTAACATCGGGGGGATCTTCAGCGCCTTTTCCATAACTTATGATAAAAGGCTGCAGCAGGCGGTCAATGACATCATTCATTCCTTTCATTATCAGCCCACAGCCTTTGCCCATGAGGCAGCTTATGCAGGATACAAATTTGGACACGATTACCGCAGCCAGCTTTTAAGTCACATAAGAAAAATGCAGCTTAAACTCTGTGAAGGCTTCAGGGCCTTTAACCTGCCTGTGACAGCTTCCCTGCCTGAGGCTACCTACCTTGTTTGGGCTGACTTTAACCCCACCGGGTGGGATCCAGATGAGATCCACAGATTTCTTTACCAGGATGCTGCATTGGGCTTTAACCGGGGAGACAGCTTTGGCTTGTCCGGGGCAGGTTTTGCACGCATAAACTGCGCAGTTCCCGAAGCTTATATAGATGAAGCATTAAGGCGATTAAAAAAGGCCTTTGAGCTGAAGGGGCGGGGCAGCCTTTAAATGGGGCTTAAGCTTTGCCGCCTCTTCAATTTATTCCCCTCTTCCTTTTCAATTGATCTTTCGCTATAGAAGAAGGAGATGTCTTGCTGCTTTAAGTTAAACCTTGACCTTATCCAGCGCTTTTTCAACATCGGCGATGATATCGTCGACGTTTTCAAGTCCCACTGAGAAGCGTATAAGTCCCGGGGTAATTCCCGCCTCCTTAAGCTGAAGATCCGAAAGCTGCCTGTGAGTTGAGGTTGCAGGATGAAGCACGCAGGATCTGATATCGGCAACATGAACCTGCAAAGTGACAAGCTCTAAGGCATCTATAAACTGAGCCCCGGCATCGCGGCCTCCTTTGACGCTGAAGGCAATAACCCCGGAACTTCCCTTAGGCAGGTATTTTTGGGCAAGTTCATGATAGGGATCATTTTCAAGCCCTGGATAACGCACTTCTTCAACTTTGGGGTGGTTTTGCAGGAATTTGGCCACCTTTAAGGCATTTTCACAGTACTTTGCCATGCGCAAAGGCAGGGTCTCAAGCCCTAAATTTACGTAAAAGGCAGCCTGCGGCCCCTGGGCACAGCCCAAATCCCTCATCAACTGCACCCTGGCTTTGACAATATAGGCAAGGTTTCCAAAAGTTTTCGAATAAATAAGACCGTGATAGGAATCATCAGGCTCAACAAATTCGGGGAATTTTCCGCTGCCTGCCCAGTCAAATTTTCCAGAGTCGACGATAACACCTCCTACCGTGGCAGCATGCCCGTCCAAATACTTGGTAGTAGAATGGACCACGATGTCAGCACCAAATTCAATGGGACGGCACAGATAGGGGGTTGCAAAGGTATTATCTACAATCAGCGGCAGATTGTGCTTGTGGGCAAGTTTTGCAAATTTTTCCAAATCCAAAACTTCCACGGCAGGATTGGTAATGGTTTCTCCAAACACCGCTCTAGTATTGGGGCGTACAAATTTTTCAAGCTCTTCTAAAGGAGCGTTGGCATCTACAAAGGTAACCTCAATGCCGACTCGCTTTAAGGTCACGGCAAAAAGATTGAAGGTGCCGCCGTAAATACTTGAGGCAGAAATAACATGATCTCCTGCCTTGCAGATGGTAAGCAGGGAAATGAAACTTGCCGCTTGGCCTGAAGAGGTGCACATGGCTCCGACCCCGCCTTCTAAGGCTGCAAGCTTTTTTTCCACATAATCTACCGTGGGATTGGCAAGACGGGAATAGAAAAATCCCGGGACTTCCAAATCAAAAAGCTGCTGTACCGCACGGGTTGATTCGTACTTAAAGGTGGTACTTTGAACAATGGGGATGACGCGCGGCTCGCCGTTTTGCGGGGTGTATCCTGCATGCAGGCATAAAGTTTCAAGATTCATGAGTGTTTTCCTTATTCTATTTTTATTACTGTAAATTTCTTATTGAAGAAAACCTTCATTGTATGTGGCAACTGTCCTGCAGAAAAGGGCTGCCACGTTATGCCCTGTATTGGTGCAGCCTATCAAGGGCAGCAGATTCATTGGGTAACAGACCGAGATGGCGGGGGAAGAGGGAGAAAGAAGGAGTTTTTGGGATTTTAAAGGACTTTAGAATGGTCGGCGAGAAAGGATTCGAACCTTCGACCCACTGCTCCCAAAGCAGTTGCGCTACCGGGCTGCGCTACTCGCCGGCAATGGCGGTCATTCTAAATAATGGGATCTGCGCTGTCAAATGCTTTTTAAGTGAAGGATCCTAATGGGTTTTTCCTTAACAAAAACTGCATTTC
>CAYNSI010000028.1:0-16316 GCA_964399665.1 uncultured Enterobacterales bacterium
GCTAACTTGCAATATTGCCTCCCCTGATCTAACCTTGAATTCTGTTTTGGGCCATCCAACATTAGGGAATAAAAATGAAAATAGCCTTAATCCTTGAGAACTCTCAAGCTTCCAAAAATAGTCTTATCTTTGATGAGTTAAATGCCGCAGCTTCCAAACACGGACATACGGTAGTCAATTTTGGCATGTATTCAGCCGAAGATAAACGCTGCCTTACCTACGTTATGAACGGTCTTCTCGCATCATTGGTACTCGAATGCGGAGTTGCTGATTTTGTAGTGACAGGATGCGGTACCGGAGAAGGAGCCTGCCTGGCATGCAATGCCTTCCCCGGGGTGCAGTGCGGGCACGTAACAAATCCCGTTGATGCCTATTTATTTACCCAGGTGAACGGCGGCAATGCCATCTCATTGCCTTACGCCCAAAACTTCGGCTGGGGAGGGGAACTTAATTTACGTTATACCTTTGAAAAGCTTTTTGTCGCCCCGTTTGGAGGCGGCTATCCTCCCGACCGCGCCGAAGCTGAACGGAACAATAAAAAGATCCTTGATAAGGTCAAGAAGGTAACCCACAGGCCTTTAATTGAAGTGTTAAAGGGACTTGATCGTGATTTTGTCAAAAACACCATTAATGATCCCAAGTTTGGAGAACTTTTCTATCCTTTCTGTAAGGATCAGGAGATAGCTGATTTTCTAAAGAGCCTCTAGCCTAAGCTTAAAGCAGAAAAACAAAAAAGGCAGAATAAGAAGGCAGCTTAATGCTGCCTTTTGAACTTGAGTGCCAGCCTGCCTCCTGAGGCAGGCTGGCGATCAGACGATAAGCTTCCTTGTTAAAGTCTTAAGATTTAGATAATAACCAGCTTTCCTTCAATGGCCCCTGCCTTATCCAAGGCCTCCAGTACTGACATCAGATCCCCTGGAGCCAAGCCTATGTCATTGATAGCTCTTACCAAATCGTCCAAAGTAGTCCCGGTATCGAGCTTAAACATCTTGCGGTTGACTTCGGTAACCTCTATTTGCGAATCAGGAACTATGGCAGTCTGTCCCTGACTGAAAGGAGCAGGCTGGGATACCTGAGGATCTTCACGAACCGTAACCGTAAGCCCTCCGTGGGTTACTGCAACAGGCTTTAATCTAACCTGGGAGCCTATTACAATGGTTCCAGTCCTTGAATTGACCACAATCTTGGCTTCCTCTTCCCCTTCTGTGACATCAAGATTTTCCAGGGTTGAAAGAAATTCCACTCTGCGGGTAGGATCTCTTGGGGCTCCCACACGGATGGATACGGCATCCTGGGCTGAAGCTGCGCCCTTGCCGAAGACCTCATTTATGGTATCGGCGACATTTTTGGCAGAGGTAAAATCAGGCCTGTTTAAATTAAAGATAATATAGTCAGAGGTTGCAAAACTGGTCGGCACCTCACGCTCAACTATGGCTCCATTTGCAATTCTTCCGACCGTCGGAGTATTGACAACTACGCGGGAGCCGTCCGCCCCTTCTACGCCCAGACCTCCTACTACCAAAGATCCCTGGGCTACGGCATAAATATTCCCGTCTATTCCCTTCAATACCGTTTGCAGTAAAGTACCTCCCCGCAAGGAAGAGGCCTCACCGATGGCCGATACGGTAACATCAATCTGCTGCCCGGGCTTGGCAAAGGGAGGAAGATCTGCGTGAACTACTACAGGAGCTACGTCTTTGATATTAAGGGAGGTATCCTCGGTTATCTTAATACCGAAGTTATTTAACATGGAACGGAAGCTCTGCTCAGAAAAGTCATTGTTCTTCTCACCGGTGCCTGCAAGGCCCACCACGAGCCCGTATCCTATCAGCTGATTGTTTCTGACTCCCTGGACACTTGCAAGATCTTTTAAGCGGGCAGCCTCAACATTTAAGGTGCCTGTTATCAGCAGGAAGAGCGCCGATAACAATGCTGCTAATCTTTTCATATACTCCCTCCTTAGAAGAAGATATTAAAGGCGCTGTTAAAGAACCTTGACAGCCACCCTCTTTCCTGGGTAGAGGCAAAGTCACCCGTCCCGCCATACTGAATGCGGGCATTGGCAATACGCTGTGATGATACCGTATTATCAGAGCTTACATCCTCGGATCTTACAATACCTGTTACTCTTACGTATTCATTGCCGTTATTAAGCATCAGCCATTTCTCGCCTCTTACCATTAGGTTGCCGTTGGCCAGTACTTTGATAACCGACACCGAAATCTGGCCTGACAGGCTGTTGCTCTGGCTGGCATCCGAACTTCCCGAAAAGTCTGAACTGTTGGAAAGTGACAGGGAAGTATCATACCCTTTTGCGGTAATTATTCTTCCGCCTAAAGTTGCCGTGCCTATGCTGACACTATTATCTTTATTAAGATCTGTGGCAGCATTCTTGCTTGCAGAAGTACTTTCCTCAAGGGTCACGGAAATAAGATCTCCTACCTTATGCGCTCTGGTATCGGTGTAGAGACCGTTATTGGTTGAATAAGGGTTGAACAAACTGCCCGTGGGCACTGCCGAGGTGATTTCCTCTTCAGGAAGTGCTGGAGCATAGGCTGGATCATCAGGCTTGGGTTCAAGAATATCCAAGGCGCAGCCCTGCAGCACCAGGGCTGCAGCGGATGCTGCCAGTACTAAAGCTGCCTTATTCATAATATACACCTCATATACCGCATCAATACCTACTAAGTAGAGGAAATAAGCGATCCCATCATTTCATCAACCACGGTCAGAACCTTGGAGTTCATTTCATAGACTCTCTGTGCGGCAATTAGGTTAACCAATTCCTCAGTTACCTGCACATTTGATGATTCAAGCATGCCCTGACGTATGGTGCCCATACCATTCTCGCCTCCTATCCCCTGTTGAGGGGCACCGGATGCTGCCGTCTCCAGATAGAGGTTATCTCCTATGGACTCCAATCCTGATGGATTGATAAAGTCGGTTACGGTGATCTGCCCCAAATCCTGTCCCTGGGGATCATCGGGAAGTTCCACCCATACCTGTCCGTCTGTACCAACCTGCAATGACGTGGCATTTTCCGGAACCTGCATTTCAGGAAGCAGGGGATATCCCTGGGCAGTTACTATGGTACCGTCTTCATTCTTGGTAAACTGGCCGTTTCTGGTATAGGCGGTAGTGCCGTCGGGCAGTTCTATTTCAAAATATCCCCTGCCCTGGATCATAAGATCAAAGCTGTTGTCCGTGGTTTCCACATCTCCTTGATCATGAATCTTTTGACTGGCGACCACCCTGGATCCTGCACCTACCATCAAGCCTTCAGGCAGATAGGAGTCAGCAGTTGAACGACCGCCGGGTGAATTTATCTTCTGATAGAGCAAATCTTCGAAGATAGCCCTGCTTTTCTTATAACCCACCGTTGATGCGTTGGCCAAATTATTGGCAGTAATAGAAATGTTGGTTTGCTGCGCATCAAGGCCGGTTTTTGAAATCCAAATTGCCGGGATCATTGTTGCCTCCTTTATTGATAGGCCAAAAGGCCGTTTTGAGCTTCATCCATAGTACTGGCAGTTTCCATCATCTTAACCTGGGTATCGTACTGACGCTGGATCCTGATAAGGGATGTCAATTCCTCCACAGGATTGACATTTGATGTTTCAACCATACCCGAGCGCACCTCCAAGGTTTCATCCATCGCCAATGTCCCGCCGTCTCTGGGCCGGAAAAGACCGTCATAACCTTTTTCAATCTGCCCCTGCTCTGCCCTGACAAGCTTCAAGCGCTGAAACTCTTCAATGGCCGCAAGTTCCGCCCCCAGTGCCCTTCCTGAAATTACCCCATCATTTGAGATGGCAATGTCAGTTAAATTAAGCGGCAGCACAATTTGATTACCGTCTTCATCTAACACCGGATGCCCTGAGGTAGTCTGCAGCAGGCCGTCCTGATCCAGCATCAAAGCACCGAACCTCGTATAGGCTTCATTGCCCTGTGAATCCTCAATAGCAAGCATGCCGTTTTGCGTAACTGCAACATCCAAAGCATTATTGGTAGTCTGTAACTGACCTGCTTCCATGTTGTAACCTGGCCGCTCCGTCATGGCAAAGGCTCTGGTAGGATATGCATTGGCAAATACCGACATGGCCCTTGAGTTCTCAAAGTCCGCCTTAAATCCGGTGGTGTTCGCATTTGCCAAGTTGTTTGAGCGTACCGCAAGGCTGTGGAAATTCTCCTTGGCCCCCGACATCGATACCCATAATAACTTGTCCATAAACCCTCCCTGGGTTTAACTTATTGCTGAACAGAAGACAGCAACAAGCATGCCAAGCTGGTATCTTGCTGATTATAAAGAGTAATTTTGAAGATTAAGACCTAAAGGCCAAAAAAGTGACAGGGGCAGCAGCTGCCCCGGATTAGACTACAAGGAGATCTCTTCTACCTCAGCCATGGTGATATCGCCATAACCTATCAGATTCAAAATGGTATCCGAGTAGGTGGAGCCCAGGGTCACACTGCCTACTGTGGCGTATACCTGAACCGGAAGACTTACGGCAACCCCGTTTTGATAACCGGTGGCCTCTATGGTATACATGCCTGAGGAAAAATAGGTGATATTACCGTCTTCATCAACTTCCTTAATCCCGTCCCAGGCAAATTCCATATTGTCATAACCACTGTCAGCCGTGTACTCAGCCACAACGGTCCCACTGGAGTCCTTGATCTGAATGGTAATATCAGTAACGCCGGTTCCGGCATCAATTCTGGCATACATGGTACTCAGACCATCAAAGAATCCTTCATCAGAATCAATCAGCACTGACAAGCCTACCAGGGAGGAAGCGGTTACGGCAGAAGAAGAATTAACCGCAGATACAATATCAGACATCTGCTCGGAGATAGTAGTTAAGCTTTCAACCATGGAAATCTGAGACAGCTGGGTTACCATCTGAGTATTGTCCATAGGCTCCGTAGGATCCTGATTCTCAAGCTGAGTAGTCAAGAGCATGAGAAAATCTTCTTGCGTTAAAATACTGCTGTCGTCGTCCGAGGCAGCATTTTCAGCATTGATATAAGCCTGAGTCTTACCTATGGTGCTGTAATCAAAGCTGCTATCCGACACTGTACTCATTTTGAGCTCCCTTGCGGCAACCATTGCCGCACAAATGCTGATATTGACCTTAATTCAAGTTACATGCCAAAAATACCAAAAAACTGGAAATTCACCTTTAACTTCCCGATATCAGGGCAAATTTTCGCCACTGCTTTGATTTTAATGCCCTGCTCCCATTGTACTCCTTTTTCCCTTCATAAGAGGCAGCAGGGCATTGCCGCCTGCCTCTATCAATTGTCATAGCGCAATATTTGTGCCTGTCATCAAATTAAAGCTTGCAAATTCCTCCCAAAAGACTCCAGAAACTTAACCTATGAATGCAAAAAGCAGATCCTTGATGATTCTTGCAAGAAGGCTTAACAAAGCAGCCGCCTCCTTTGAGAGTTTATAACCTCTTTTTGATGCCAATTAAGTTCTTAATTGTGATCTTTTTAATCCCAAAGACGGCATAATAGACATGATCTCCATGTAAAATCCGCCATGGTAATCAAGGTTGCATCCGCATTGCAAAACACAGTTTACTTGCTTAACTTTAAAAAATTGACCGGATATTTCCAGGAGTCCTTCATGTTTAAAAAATTAAGCCTTACCACAGCTCTTCTGGCAGCTTTTTCCATCCCTCATGTCTCGGCAGAGGCTCAAACCCCGGTCTTTGACGTTGGAGACATGCAGGTTACCGTAATTGATGATAAACAAAACTCTTTTGCAAGAGAGCTTTTTGAAAATCTTGATCCTGCTTTGGAATCCTATTTTGAAAAAGGCGCTATTGCAGGAGTGGTCAGAACCTTCCTTATAAAAAGTGATAACAAGCTTATCCTGGTGGACAGCGGCTTTGGCATCGCTCAAGGAGGCAGAACTGAGGCCGTTTTAAAGGAGCTTGGCATAGCACCTGATGAAATTACCGACATCCTGTTAACTCATTTTGACGGAGATCATATCCTGGGACTTGCCCACAATGGTGCCGCGGCATTTGATAAGGCCAGCTTACATGTTGCAAGCGCAGAATATGAAGCTTGGATTGAAAAGGGAATTGGCAGAGCCCCGCAGGCCATTGATACTGCCCGCAGGATCCTTAATCTATATGGTGACAGAATTGTTATCTTCGGCTTTGGACAGGAAGTGCTTCCCGGGATCACAGCGTACGCTGCCACAGGGCATACCATGGGCCATGTCCGCTTTGATCTTGATTCTGCAGGGGAGGCTTTTACCATTGCAGGAGATCTCCTGCATGCCTATCCTTTGCAAATGCATCACCCACAGGTTAATTCAGCCTATGACAACAATAAGGATGAAGCTGCTGCCACCAGGGATGCGGTTTTAAGGGAATTAAGTCAAAAAGGACGCCCTGTAGCTTTTACGCACCTTATTCCCATAGGAAAAATCACCGCCCGTGAGGCAGGAGGCTATGACTTTATAAACCAGGAATAAAAAACCCTGATACCCGTGAGAACAGGATCTTGTAAGATCCTTTGCATTCTACAAACTCTTTTGAAGGAGCCTTAACCTGCCTTGATAAGGCAGCTTCAGGCTGGCTAAAATGCCCGATACCATAGTTTGGACAACAACTTGCAGGAGCGCTTATGATTTCGACACAAAACTATCTTGCCCCCGTAGATCTTAACAAAGCCTACCGTCTGTTAAACCTGGGAGCAACCTGCATGGTAAGTGCAGAATATGAGGGAGATACAGATGCCATGCCGGCTACTTGGGTATGTCCCCTGGATCTTAATCCTACCAGGTGTACGGCAGTAATTGCCCGGGATCACTACACCAGAGCCCTCATAGAAAAATCAGGTTTTTTTGCAATAGGCGTACCCACAGCTTCCATTGCCAAGGAGGTTTTGTATTTAGGTTCCGTATCCAAAAATGATGAAAAAGATAAACTGCAAAAATCCGGGGCTCAATTCTTTACCATGGGCGGCTATAAGATCCCCCTGATGGACGGATGCATAGGACAGCTTATCTTTAAGGTGATCCCCGAGCCCCATAATGAAAAAACCTATGATCTTTTTATAGGGGATATTGTGGCAGGATGGGCTGACACACGTGTTTACCTCAATAATCACCTTGACTTCAAGAACGCCGATGTCAGGCTGCGCACCCTGCACTATACGGCAGGCTCTCATTTTTATCCCATAGGGGATGAGCTTGAAGGTGATGGCTTGGGAGTTGATGAGGATTAAACCCTGCCTCAAGCCTTCATAAGGCTTGAGGATCCTTTAAGGGATGTTGCAAAAGACGTGCTGAGGAAGACGTTAACTCTATGAAGTCTCGCCTAATCTTAAGGTCTCAGTGAGCATGTCCTTGGCGGAATCTGCAACCTGCACTGCAGTCTGGTAGGATCTGCTTGCTGATATCATATCTGCCATCTCTTCCACGGGATTTACATTAGGCCGGTAAATGTAGCCGTTTTCATCTGCCAGTGGATGATTGGGAACATACTCCATAATGGCAGGGGCATCAGATTCCACCACCCCCATAAGGCTTACTCCAATACCATAGGGCTCGCCTGTTATAGGATCAGCTCTTTCCCCGGTGTTTTTCTGATATTCCAAAGCCTCATCCCAGGCTGCAGAGAACAAAGGTCTCCTGGCCTTGTAGGTGGCATCTACTGAAGAACTTACCGACTCGGCATTGGCAAGGTTGGAGGCAGTGGCATTAAGACGCACCGACTGGGCATTCATGGCAGTGCCTGCAATATCCAAAATCCTAAAAATGCTCATTGTTAAACCTCCAAATATTAACTCTCACCTGACTGCAAAGCCGACATAAGTTTTGAGATCCTGCCGTTGAGGAACTTCATGGTAGCCTGGTATTCAAGATTATTGGAAAGATAGTTCATACGCTCTGTGGAAACCTCTACGGTATTTCCATTGCCGGTGTCAGCCTGGTACGGCAGGCGATACTTTAAAACTAACTCAGGATCACGAGAAAGATCATTTAAATCAAGATGTTTAGGATTGGTCTTGGCCATCGGGGGATTATTATCCACGGTTTTAAGACCAGCCTGCTGTACAAGCGCAGCGTTAAAATCAAGACCTCTTGCCTTAAATCCCGGGGTATCCGCATTGGCAAGATTTCCTGCTATTACCTCAGCACGATCATTTCTCACCCTCATGGTGTGCTGATGGATCCCAAAAACCTGATCAAAGGAAATTGCCATAATAGTAACCTCATTAGTGCTGACTGCACTATCGTGATTCAACTATTATGCCAAAAATAAAGCTATCTAAATCAATATGATAGCAAAGATTTGCTGTGCGCCCAGAGTAGTCAGTTTTTTGACTAGGATTTGAGCCGGTATGCAAGACCCGGGTTACAGCGCACCATCTCAAAACGTTCCGTAAGCCCCGATATGGACTCTGAGGAACCTAAAATAAGAAATCCCCCGGGGTTAAGACTCATTGCAAACTTGTTTAAGATTTGGGATTTGACTTCATTGTTAAAGTAGATTAATACATTACGGCAGAAGATGACATCAAAGCGTCCCAGCAGGACATAGGATCCCAAAAGATTCATCTGCCTGAAGGTCACCAGCTGCTTTACCCTGTCATCGATGCGCATGACATTAGGATCATTGGTGCTCTTAAAGAATTTGGTCTTACGCTCTGCAGAAAGCCCCCTTGCCAAGGCATGCCTGTCATAAAGCCCGGAGCGGCACTTCTCCAGCATCTCAGGTGAAATATCAGTGGCAATAATCTGCGTATCGGCAGGATCTACTTTAACCATCTGCGCGGCCTGCTCCAAAATCACCATAGCAATGGAATAAGGCTCCTGTCCGGAAGAGCAGGCTGCCGACCAGATCCTACAAGGTTTCCTGCCCTTTTTAGCAATATCAGGCAGGATCATGTTTTTTAAGGCAAGATAAGGGTAGGTATCCCGAAACCACAAGGTTTCATTGGTAGTCATGGCATCAAGGACTGCATCGGTGATATCTCTATCCTTGCCGTGATCCATGGCCCTGGTGAGAAGTTCATCGATATTTGTAATCCCAAAGCGCGCAAGCAGAGGCGTTATTCTGCTGTTTACCAGATAGTGCTTGTTCGGACCCAAAACTATGCCGATTTTCTCTTCAAGAAAAGCAGCAAAGCGACGGTACTGCATTTCAGATACCGCACGGGGCTGTGCTGCCGTACTAGCCCCGACTGATTTTGAAGGATCGAACCTTAGAGTATCAGATACGTGACCACCGGCCTCTGGCTGCCCGGTTCTTAAGGGTACAGGACCTGCAGGTCTGGGAGTCTGAAAAAGGGTTGGTCTTGCAGGATCAGGGAAAGCTCTTCTTACAGCGGCTGCAGGTTCTGCAGCATTTACCTGATGATGATTTGCCAAATTGCGCAGGGGGGACGAAAAGCCTGTAGCTGCGCTTCTTTCGCCTGCAGTTGACCCTGCAGTATTTCCTGAGACAGATCCTTTCGATCCTAAAGGCATAAAGACACCGGACCTGTTGCTGTTATCGGGAGGAGAGCTTGCCATATTTTATATTATTAAATCACCACTCGCATTCTGTCCCGTCGTCAGGACATCCTGATAAAGTGCAAGTTAATTCCTATTCCATGTCAGGATTATACTATTTATTTACATTGTCCATATTGTGCAATGACACCGTCAACAGAATTTGCATCATATATATATATGAATGCAGTCATGGCAGCAGGCTTTGCCGCCATGAATTATGCCGTCTTTACCTAGTGCCGGCGAAGGTGCCTTTCATAATACAATCGGCTCCTGAAATTCCCTGCTGCACGGTTTTAAGACCCTTTTCAACCGCAGAGGCAAGCTCGTCAGGATTGAACTTGGGAATAAAATCATTGGCACCGGCCTTTGATACCATAGACTGATTGAACACCCCCGACAGAGAAGTATGTAAAATTACATAGAGATCTTTTAAAGCTGGATCCTGACGGATTGAGGCACAAAGAGTATAGCCGTCCATCTCCGGCATCTCTACATCGGAAATCACAAGATCAATTGAGTCTCTTATCGGCCCCTTGGCGGCCAGCTCACGGAGAGTATTCAGGGCATTTCTGCCGTCAGTTGCTTTGACAACCTCAACGCCAATCTCTCCCATGGCACGTGCTACCTGATTCAAGGCAACTTTGGAATCGTCGGCTACCAGCACTTTGACATTTTCCTTAAGCTTTTTGGAAGCTTCGGAAGCCTTGCTCATAATCTCAGATGAAACCGTAACTTCATTGGGAGAAATTTCATCAAGAATTCTCTCCACATCCAGAATCTCAACCAATTCGTTATCAATTTCGGTAACCGCAGTCATGTAATTGCTGTGTCCGGCACCTGAAGGCGGCGGCATGACCTTGGCCCAGTTCATATTGAGGATTCTCTCAACACTTGATACCAAAAAGGCATGAATGGAGCGGTTGTACTCAGCAATTATTATGTAATGTTTGTCAAGATTACTGGTGGGACTGCCTCCTAAGGCATATGCAAGATCAATAACCGACAAGGTATTGCCGCGAATATGAGCAATTCCTACTACATATTGATGCAAACGGGGCATAACGGTAAGACGGGGGCAGGGCAGAACTTCCCTGACCTTAAAGACATTAATACCGTAGCGCTGCTTTAACCCCGAAAGCCTGAAAAGCAGAAGCTCCATACGGTTTTGACCAACCAGCTCAGTCAGCTGATCAACTGAATCCATTACTGAGGCCATAGAAAATCCTTCCTTTCAAATCTGCCGTGAACCTGCCTGATTTCATGAAGGTGCTTTCATGTCATGATACCTAGGCTGAGTCACCGCGCAAAGCCGACTTTGTGCCATTTAGGCGGTTAAGTTTTACCTTATTTCCGGATCTTTATACAATAGCTTTAGCCAAAACTTGAGGATTTCTTGTCCCAAAAGCAGCGGTCACAAGATCGCCTCATTAACAAATACTAATGCCTGTTACTATTTTACCACGGCAGGTAGTACAATTAACGGGATCCTAAAAAACAAACATCAACCAACCATTCCACCCTTGAGGGCAGAAGATGCTTTTTATGTCAAAAAATTTAACGGCAGGATTCCTGGCTCTCTTAAGCGCCGCCGCGGCCAATTTTGCACTTGCATCGCAGGAGGAGGCCAAATTTTTTGAAACTGCAGCCTATAACTATGTATCTGCCCACTTTAGAAATCTTGCTCCTGATACGAAAGTAATCATAGAAGTTGACAAGATTGATCCTACCCGCGATTTTGGCGGACGCTGCGAAGGTTTTTTGACGGCTGAGATTACAGGCGGCAATTTAAGACCAAGCTCCACGGTGAAAATGGTCTGCTCGGATCCTAAAAATCCTTTTACCCTCTACATCCCGGTTAAGATCACTTCACTTAAAGCGAGGATCGTAGCCTCTCGTGATATTTCAAGGGGAGAGATCCTCTCTGCCTCTGATTACAGCGAAGAATTTGTTTCCGCAGCAAGAATGCCCCAGGGTATTGTTACCAATTCTCGCGATCTTATCGGCGTCAGGGTCAAAAGAGAGGTAAAGCAGGGAGATTTCTTCGTTTTAAATAATATCTGTACGGTATGCAAGGGAGATAGGGTAAGCATTGAGGCATCAAGCGGCGGACTGTCGCTAAAAACTACAGGAGAGGCGGTTGAAGACGGCAATCTCAACGATACCATCAGGGTGCGCAATCTTAGAACCAAAAAAGTAATCCCGGGCAGAGTTGCAGGTCCGGGGAGCATAATCATTAATATCAACTAGACCGTGGTCGGTCAGCTTTCCCTGTCAGTTGAGTCACCGCGCAGACTGCGCACTACCTTGTCCAGCACCCCGTTGACAAATTTGTGACTGTCAGGACCTGCAAATTCCTTTGCCAGGATAATGGCCTCATTAATAACTACCCTGAAGGGAATTTCCCTGCGGTACAAAAGCTCAAAAGTTCCTAAACGCAAAATGGCCTTGTCCACCTGATCCAAATCTTCCAGGGGGCGGCTTAAAAAAGGCGAAAAGGTGCTATCAATAGTATTAATATTAGCCACCACTCCTATGATGAGATCGTGCATGTAATTAAGATCAGTTTTCTTTACCGGCTGATCTTCTAAAAACTGCTGTTCTATCTCTCCTGCCTCAAGACCTGTCAACTGCCATTGATAAATGGCCTGCATGGCAAAGTGACGGGCCTTATGACGCATCGCAGGGATGACAGAACCCTCAGTGTTATCCATCTTAAAGTCTTCTTTATAGTGCCTTTAGGACATTAACCACCTCAAGGGCGGCAGAAGCGGCCTCAGAACCTTTATTGCCCGCTTTGGAACCTGCACGCTCAATAGCCTGCTCCAAGGTATCAGCGGTGAGAATGCCGTTTACCACGGGGATCCCCTCAGAAAGAGCCACCTGGCAGATCCCCTTAGCACTTTCATTGGCGACAATTTCAAAATGATAGGTAGAGCCCCTCTCCACAAGACCAAGGGCAATGACGGCATCAAATTTTCCTAAGCGGCAAAGTTTCTGGACTACCACGGGGATCTCAAGTGCCCCGGGGACTCTTACTACGGTAATATTACCGTCAGGAACCGCGCCGTCCCTCTTTAAGGTATCCAGCGCACCTTCTAAAAGACGTTCTGTTATAAAACTGTTGAAACGTGAGACTACGATTGCAAATCTGCCATCCCTGCAGGGACGATTGCCTTCGATAAATTTTACTGCCATAAATCACTCCGCCTTGACTTTAAGGCTAACATTCTACACTAGATTAACCCATTTTTAAGCAGGGTGTCATAGCTTATCCCACCTCCCGTATGGTCCTGGGATTGAGGTTTTTCAAGCTTAAATTGCATCAAGCGCTCTATGTGGCGGGCTAAAATGTCAACTTCCAAATTAACCTGCGCTCCTGCAGTCCAGTTTTCAAAGGCGAGTACCTTTGTAGTATGAGGGATGATGGTGATCCTGAAAATATCATTGTCAATACCGTTTACGGTAAGCGAAGTTCCGTCAACGGCAATGGAACCTTTCATGGCAATATAGGGGAGCAGATCAAAAGGAGCCCTGATAAAGATATTAAAAGAATCACCCTGCTTATCTTTTTTTATTACCTGCCCTACTCCGTCAACATGCCCCTGGACAATATGGCCTCCTAAGTGATCACAGGGTCTTAAGGCAAGTTCCAGGTTCAGCCTGTGACCTTTTTGATAGGTGGAAAAAGCGGTCTTTGCCATGGTTTCAAAAGAGGCATCGGCAAGATACATGTCATCCATTACGGCAGCTGCCGTAAGGCAGACCCCGTTTGCTGCAATTGAATCACCCACCTTTACCCGCTCTTTTAACTTAAATGATTGAGGGGTGGAAATTCCAAGCCTCGCTCCCCCGCCTGAGCGATCCTTTTTTGTTAATATCCCAACGGCCTCGATTATTCCTGTGAACATAGATCCTCTTAAGACTATTTGCGCACGTACCTTAACATGACATCATCTCCAAGGACTTTGACTTTCAAAAGCTTAAAGCACATGGCTTCAACCAAACTTTTAGGAGCCTTCAGCCTTAAGGCCTCAAAAGAGCCTTCACCCAAAATCTTCGGCGCGGTAAACAGCACCAGCTCATCTACAAGATTCTCATTAACAAAAGATGAAGTAAGCGAGGGGCCAGCTTCAATTAAAACCCTTCTTACTAACATGCCGTCCAAAACCTCAAGTACCCTCTTAAGATCGACCCTCCCCTTAGCATCCGCCCCAAGAAGCATGACCTTAACATAAGGATTGATGACTGCGCAGTTTTGGTTACCTTCCTGGTGCGCTGCAGTCAAACCCTTTTTTTTAATAAAGTCAAAAAAGCGCGCCTCATCACTTAAAACAATAAGGCTCTGCCCTCTGCTGAAAATTACATAGGAGTACAATTCATCCAAAAGCCTGCCCCTGCTGTCAAGGACAACCTTAAGAGGCTGCCTATCCTCATACAGAGTGCAGTTTTTTCTAATCTTAGAAGGCAGCTCATCATATCTGACATCAAGGCGCGGATTATCTGTTATTACCGTATCAACTCCCGTGATTATGGCATCTGATAAGGCTCTTAACCTTTGCACTCGTCTTCTTGACTGTACATTGGTAATCCACCTGCTCTGTCCGTCCTTTAAAGCTGTTTTAAAGTCCAATGAGGCTGCCACTTTGGCCGTCACATAAGGACCGCCGCCGCTTACCGACTTGAAAAAAGCTTTATTTAAACTTAAAGCCTTTTTCCGGCACAATCCTGCTTCAGTTTTAATCCCAGCTTTTTTAAGGATTTCAAGCCCACTGCCTGAAACCTTTGGATTAGGATCTATCGTGGCGGCAACCACCCTGGCCACCCCTGCCTTTACCAAGGCATCGGCACATGGAGGGGTTCTGCCAAAATGAGAGCAGGGCTCTAAAGTTACATAAGCTGAAGCCCCTGCTGCTCTGTCTCCTGCCTGCTTTAAGGCAATAATTTCAGCATGAGCCTCCCCTGCCCTGCGGTGAAATCCTGATCCTACGATGACATTGTCTTTTACGATGACACAGCCTACTGCAGGATTTGGAGAAACACTGAACCTGCCTTTGGCAGCCTCCCTTAGGGCTTCCTTCATGAAAAGATAGTCTGCAGAGGAAAATTTACTCATCTTACCTTCCGCTTCTAATCTTCAGTTAAAAAAGGCCCCATGCTGCCTTTTATCTGCCATTGCCTATTGGTGCAAATAAACAGGGAAACGCCTGCATAGCTCTGTGACCTGTTCTTTTGCAAGAGCAGTTACGGACTCATCCTGATAATTGTCAAGGATCCTGCACATAATGTCTGCAAGCTGCAAAATTTCCCCCTCCTTAAAACCTCTTCTGGTACAGGCAGGGGTACCAACCCTAAGTCCTGAAGTGATAAAAGGCGACCTTGGATCATTGGGCACAGAATTTTTATTTACGGTAATATTTGCCCTGCCAAGGGCAGCCTCTGCATCCTTTCCGGTCATGTCCATGCCGATAAAATCCATCAGGAAAAGATGATTGTGTGTACCACCTGAAACAACCTTATAACCACGCTTTATTATTTCAGATGCCAAAAGTGAGGCGTTGACTACAACCTGTTTTTGATAGTCCCGATACCAGGGTTCCATGGCTTCCTTAAAGACCACGGCCTTGGCTGCGATAATATGCATCAAGGGGCCGCCCTGAGTACACGGGAATACTGCAGAATTAAGCTTCTTATACAGGGCTTCATCATGACAATTTGAAAGGATAAAACCTGATCTGGGCCCGCCCAATGACTTGTGAGTAGTCGAAGTTACCACGTGGGCATACTCAACTGGGCTTGGATACACCCCCGCGGCAATCAGACCCGCCACATGGGCCATATCAACCATAAGATAGGCTCCTGCAGCATCTGCAATTTGGCGCATCTTTTCCCAGTCAACTATTCCTGAGTAAGCTGAAAATCCGGCTACGATAACTTTGGGCTTACATTCTTCTGCCATGGCACAAATGGCGTCATAATCCAGCTCACCTGCTTCATTAACCCCGTACTGAACCGCATGGTAAATTCTGCCCGAGAAGCTTACCGGGGCACCATGGGTCAAATGCCCTCCTGAGGATAAGGACAGGCCCAAAATAGTATCGCCGGGATTGCACATGGCCATGTATGCTGCCATATTAGCCTGTGACCCTGCATGGGGCTGCACATTGGCGTAATCACACTTAAAAAGCCTGCAGGCCCTTTCAATGGCAAGTCTTTCTACCTCGTCCACATACTCACAGCCGCCGTAATAACGTTTCCCGGGATAGCCTTCGGCATATTTGTTGGTAAGAGTGGAGCCCTGGGCCTCCATAACGCATAAACTGGCGTAATTTTCAGAGGCAATAAGCTCGATATGATCTTCCTGGCGCTGATTCTCATCGGAAATAGCAGCCCAAAGCTCAGGATCAAATTCAGCAATTGATCTAGCCTTATTCATTAAAAAATCTCCATTGGGGAAACGTATCAAACACAGCAAAAAAACGTGGTCATTTTAACATTTTTAACCATGACAGTTTTTTAACTTATAAATGGCGTGAAAAATATACATTGAAGCTGACGCTCAAAATATTCGTCGGTGAACATATGCCCATTTTTGAGGCACTCTTTGTCCTTAGCCCAGTTGGATAGGATAGTCCTTTACTATCTTTGCGCCCATCTGCAAAGCCGCTCCGAACTGGTTATCCACCGTGAAACCGTCTGATATGATTATCTGGAAGTTATGATGGATGAGCGCACCGTTTACCATGCGCCCTCCTTCGGGCTGAACTATACGGAATTTCCAGACAGTTGCTGG
>CAYNSI010000029.1:0-15898 GCA_964399665.1 uncultured Enterobacterales bacterium
TAATCACTTTATAGGTCCCCGTGTCAGTCCACGGCTCATCTTTTTCAAGTTTGAGCCCTGCAAATCTGCCTTTGCCGTTTAAAAAGAGTTCTTCAAAGGTGGACAGCAGCATAGATTTGCCAAAGCGGCGCGGCCTTGAGAGGAAGAAAAAGCCGTCCTTTCTTGCTAAAGTCGCTGCTAAATCGGTTTTGTCCACATATAACTTTTTGTTGTCAATCAGATAGGCAAAATCCTTTTTTGAAACGGGCAGATTGTCTGTTAATGCCATGGCTTGCTCCTCCTGCGGCGGTTTAGACAAGAGATCACCTCTTATCCTCTGATTGATCACAAGAATTCCAATTTCTTGAACTGTGGGGCCGCCGAATCACCAACATTCAGCGGTTTGTCCTTAGAACCAGATCTTACTGCATAGCTTCCGCTCCGTCACATTTTTAAGTACATTTAAAAATCTTCTTTTTAACAATAAGTTAACACAGAGTCGGTCCTGCTTTTTTCTTTTGCCATCTATTGCAAGAGGCGGAAAACTGGAGATCCTATGTTATGGCACAAATAGCACTGCCTGATTTTTAAGCTATGGTAAGGCTTGGCTCGTAAGCCAAAAAAAAGCCCTGCAGTTGCAGAGCTTTATTTTAAGGAGCTTAAAAGATCCCTAAGGTCTTAAGATGCCTTATCAAGATGATCCAAAAGCTCGCTTAGGTTTTTGCGCCCGAAGGAGACATCCTCACCGTTGGTGACCAGGCAGGGCACGGACATGACCTTGTATTGGCTTCTTAACTCAGGATAAAGGTTAAGATCATAGACTTCTGTTATGACATTAGGGTTTAGCGATGCAATTCTCTGTGCTGCAACCACCAGATCTGGGCACATGGTGCAGGACAATGAGATCAAAACCTGCATGGTCACAGGCTCTGCAATCTTTTGAATGCGGGACAGATCTGCATCATCTACTGCCTGACCGGGACCTGAGGCATTATAAATTCCCAGCATAAAGGAGGTAAACTCATGGCCGCCTGGCACCCCGTGGAAGGCAAGCCCGGTATAGCTGCCATCTTCCCTTAAAAGCCGAACTACAGGAAGTGCGTCACTTTGACTGCCCTCCTTTACTTCAAGCTTTTCAGTAAGGGCCGCGATCTCCTGCATGGCATTAAAAAGCTCTTCCCCCTTGCTGCCCCCGTCTTTGGTAACTTCCAAAATAAGCTTATTTTCCATGCGCTCAAATACGGCATTAAGCTGATCTATCATTTCAGGGCTTACAAACGTCCCTGAAGGCGCTTCAGGAGCCATGGAGGCACGTGGTTCTTCAGGAGCTTTTCTTACGGCATTGGGAACCTCAGGCACAAGCCCCGTCTTCTCATGCATGGAAGCTGCAATCTTTTCCATGGCACAGGCTGCCAGGGCCCCGTCAGATGTTGCCGTAACCACCTGCCTTAAAGGCTTAATACAGACATCCCCTCCTGCAAAGACCCCGGGAACATTAGTCATTCTGCTGTCATCGGTAATGATGTAGCCTGACTCATCAAGGCTTACCTTATCCCTTACCAGGGAAGTGTTGGGAACATAGCCTGCAAACACGAATACCCCGAAAGTATCATCTCCTGATGCGCGGTACTCAAAACTTTCAGAGGATTTGTTATTGAAGATGACAGCGCTTGTAATCCCCGCCTCATTGCCTGTTATTGACTTAAGCTCATGATTGAACAGAACCTTAATCTTTGGATGCTTAAGCACTTCATCGGCAATGGATTTGGCGCATGAAAATTGATCCTTTCTTATCAGAATAGTAATCTTTGAGGCATAGCGGGTTAAAAACAGCGACTCTTCTGCTGAGGCATAACCTCCGCCTATTACCAAAAGCTCCTTTCCGGTAAAGAACTCACCGTCACAGGTGGCACAATAGGCAACCCCTCGGCCGCGAAATTGACTTTCCCCCACAAAGCCTACCTGACGAGGATTGGCCCCTGTTGCAATCAACACCGTAAAGGCACTAAGCTCACCTCTTTTAGTAACTATCTTCTTGATATCCCCTTCAAGATTAAGAGAGGTCACCTCGCTTAACAAAAACTCCGCCCCGAAGTTTTGGGCCTGCCTGCGCATGGTTTCCGTCAAAGCCTCACCTGAGGTAATCTCAATGCCGGGGTAATTTACTACTTCACTGGTGATGGCAATCTGGCCGCCGAAACGATCCTTTTCAACCACCAGGACACGATAACGGGCTCTTGCAAGATAGATGGCGGCAGTAAGCCCTGCAGGCCCCCCGCCTATGATAACGGCATCATATAATTCCTGGTTTGCCATATATTTTTTATCCTTAACTCAAAAAAGACCTGCCCAAATATGCCGAAGCCTCCACACCTCAGGTGTGAAGGCCTGTCGCCTGAAAATGGTTACTCTTCTTAAGATAACATTATCAAATTAGAGCTTGCCTACCAAATCAAGACCTGGCTTTAAAGTTGCGGCATTGGGCTGCCACTTGGCAGGACAGACCTGATCGCCGTGCTCACGAACAAATTGCAAAGCCTGGACGCGGCGCAGCAGCTCATCGGCATTTCTTCCGATATTACCTGCCACCACTTCATAGGCTACGATCCTGCCGTCAGGGTTGACCACAAAAGTACCGCGCTCAGCCATGCCGTCTTCCTCAATCAGAACCTGAAAGTCACGGCTTAAGCGGTGGTTGGGATCTGCAAGCATCGGATACTGCAAATGCTTGATGGTATCGGAAGCATCATGCCATGCCTTGTGGATGAAATGACTGTCAGTGGAAACTGAATAAATTTCACAGCCTATCTTCTTGAACTCTTCATACTTGTCTGCCAAATCTTTAAGTTCAGTCGGGCATACAAAGGTAAAGTCAGCAGGATAAAAGAAGAATACTGACCATTTGCCCATAATGTCTGCCTTGGTTACCTCATGGAAAGAATCGTTCTGGTATGCCTGGCATCTAAAATCTGCAACTTCCTTGTTTATTAACGACATATTAATTTCTCCTAGATTGATTTTAAAATTATTCAATAATCCACAGCCTAAGTAGGTTTTTCTGTGACATCCTCCCACCGCCTGTGCGTTGTGTCTGGAGGCGGGAGCTTCTTGCTGCTTTAAGTTAAATTTTCTTACCTCAAGCTAACTGGCGCTCATTATAAAGGTCTTTTTTTAAGAAAATCTCTAGTTGAGAAACGTTATTAAGTAGCCCGCAAAACAAGACGGCACAAGGCTTTTTACCTTACGTAACCTTAAGAAAGTGCAGGCAGGTCTTACAAAAAGATACTGATCTTTATTAAAGAAGCTGAAGGTAACAGGTTGTCAGTAACATCATCACAGCATATGGCAGCAGACAACATGACGTAAACGACACGCCTGATACCCTTACCCGGCACGTTTTCTGGATCCTGCTGACAAATTGATTGAAAACCGAATCCCACTATAGGATTTACCAGCAAATTTAGTGCAATTTGTAAGACATTACAGCCTTATGCACTGCACTTTACTATAATGATGGAAAAGCCGTATTTAAAAGGAAACTGCCAATGCTCAATACCGTGGCACTTGCCGCATCCGGGACCTTATTTACTTTTTCCATGACTGTATTGGGAGCTGCTGCAGTTTTTTTGTTCAAAAAACAGCCCTCCCCCCTGTTTACCAAACTGTCCTTAGGATTTGCAGCAGGCATAATGATCGCAGCATCAGTGTGGTCTCTGTTAATCCCCGCCATCAATAGCTGCACCAAGATGGGACTTTCCGTTGCCTACCCGGTACCCGTGGGCTTTACCCTGGGAGTTGCCTTTCTAATACTTTTGGATAATTTTCTGCCCCACCTGCATGTCGGTGAAAAAAAAGCCGAAGGGCCCAAATCAGCGCTTGATAGAACCAGCCTGCTTTTTGTTGCAGTTACCATTCACAATATCCCTGAAGGGATGGCTGTTGGGATCTCCTTTGCTGCCGCATCAGCTTTAGGAAGTCATGAGGCCCTGTCAGTTGCCACAGCCCTTGCTGTGGGCATGGGAATTCAGAATATTCCCGAGGGTACTGCCGTCACCCTGCCCATGTATGCTGACGGAAAGTCTAAGACAAAAGCCTTTTTTATGGGGGCCCTCTCCGGGATTGTAGAACCCATTGCCGCCGTTATCACGGCCCTGACGGCTGCCAATATTACCGGGCTTATGCCCTATCTTTTGGCATTTGCAGCAGGAGCAATGTTGTATGTAGTGGTAGAAGAACTGATCCCCGAAGCGCGCCTGGGAGAACACTCGAATCTTGGCAGTGCAGCAGTAATGTCAGGATTTCTTTTGATGATGATTCTGGATACCTCCCTATGATAAAACAAAAAAGCTTTTGGTATTAGTTGTTGGTACAGATCTTTAACCTGAACATTAGGGTGCTTGACTTTAAAGTCAAAAACCTTGCCGGTGTGCAGCCCTCATTGTTACATATATTGTTATCGGGGATTTAGGATAGATAGGATCCTAGAACGTAATGCAACATAGGTTCCAAAGCTATTGCAAAGGATAACATTCAAAAAATGCAAAAATGTACAAGAAAATCTTAATATAATTTTTAGCCCCAAGCAAAAATTAGTCAGGTTTTACGGCAAAAAACAGCATGATAGTACCTGCTCATAATAACCTGCTGAAGAACAGTTGAAATATTTTCTCGCTTGTATATCTAACTGTTTTATTGAAAAATTTTCTTCAATGAAATTAATGATTATTCTCATTTTTAAGGCCAAAATTAGATCTTTGGGGATGTTTTTACTATACTGCGCGCAGATGAAAAGAAGTGCCGCCTGCTGTAATACAGGGTAAATTTCTAATAGTGAAGATTTGAAAGTAAGCCGGTAATTTAGCCTTCAGTCAGATTACATGAAAAAAGTGTTCCTTTGCACCGACGGGTCATGTTTGGGCAACCCGGGACGTGGCGGCTACGGAGTGATACTAAGATACGGCACCTTTGAAAAGGAGCTTTCAGAGGGCTTTACGTACACAACTAACAACCGTATGGAGCTTCTTGCGGTAATCAAAGGCCTGCAGGCATTAAAAGAACCGTGTGAAGTGGAAGTTACCACAGACAGTCAATATGTAAAAGACGGCATTACCTTATGGCTTGATGCCTGGAAGCGTAACGGCTGGCGGACTTCCCAAAAAAAGAAAGTAAAGAATCAGGACTTGTGGCAGCTGCTGGATGATCTTAAACAACGTCACCACCTGTCGTGGGTCTGGGTCAGAGGGCACAGCGGGCATTCTTTAAATGAAAGATGCGATAAACTTGCCCGAATGGCCGCGAGCGGAGAGCAGCTTAAAATCGATGAAGGATTTTACTGCTCTTAAGATGTGCAACAATAAGGCCTTTAAATAACAGGCCGGGTTGGGAGACAATGATAAAACATGCAATTCTGATTGTCGGTACTATGTTGTGCGGGGCGATGCTTGCCTTAACGTCCTGCTCGACCAATACCGCCGCTAAGACCAGCTTGACGGTTGAAAGCGCAAACAATTCAGAACTGGCTGCCAAAAATTACAATTCCTTACCAACATCAGCCAAACAGAAAAAAAACGTAGGATCACTTTGGAACAGTGAACTTTTTAATGAATCACGATTCCTGCTCGATCTTAAACTTACTGCCAGCGAAAAGCAGGAGGCAAAGCGCATGGCCAAAAATTTTGAGGCCCACATGGAAGCTTCCTCCCTGTTTATGTACCATCTGCTCTTAGAACTTAAAAAGCGCAATCTTCCGGTTGAGCTTGCAGCCCTGCCGATGGTTGAAAGCGGCTTTAATCCCCGCGCCAAGTCCCATGCAGGCGCCCACGGTCCCTGGCAGTTTATCAGATCGACGGGAAAATCCCTGGGGCTTGAAAGGACCTCCAACTATGATGAGTTCTATGACTTTATAGAATCTACAGATGCCTCACTGCGCTATTTGGAGCATCTTTACCGTGTCTGCGGTGAAAACTGGGATTTGGCTGTAGCAGCCTACAATCAGGGAGAATATACCGTCAAAAAGGCGATACGCGCCGCGCAGGCTGCAGGAGTTGACGATATCAACTTTAATACCGTAAAACTTACCAAACACGGTAACTTATACGTGAAGCGCTTTCACGCCTATGCAGATATCCTAAGACATCCTGAAAACTATGGCGTAAGCCGCCCCGAAATTAAAAACCGCCCTGCTTTCAAAAGAGTTCAGATTGCAGGAAGAATAAGCTCCATGCAGGAAGCTGCCAGACTCTCGGGAGTTCAGGTAAACATCTTAAAGCATCTTAATGCAGGCTACCTGTCTGACTCGCTGCAAAGCAACAAGCCCCGCGGTCTGCTGGTTCCTATAGACAATGCAGGACGCCTGGAGCAGGCCATAGGGGTTGAGTCTTCTCCTGATAGTGACAATACCGCTTCCCTCTCTCAGGAAAGCCTCAGTGCAAATCGCGGTTAAAAGCCTTAAGCCTTTTTAATCCCTCAAGGTTAAAAAGGCTGCTATCCTCCAATTACGCAGCAGCTGACCTATAACCTTATCCTGAAATTTCAATACCAAAACCTTTTAACATTTCAAGAAAATCCTGCTCGCCCATAACCGTGATCCCAAGCTGTTGTGCCTTTACAAGCTTGGATCCTGGAGCCTCGCCTGCAATTACTGCAGTAGTCCTGCCTGATACAGATCCTGAAACCTTAGCGCCCAAAGATTGTAGATAATCTCTTGCAGTGTTGCGATCCATTGAGGATAAAGTACCAGTAATGACATAAGTTTTACCCGCAAGAGCCTCTTTGCTGCCGTCTTTTACGACGACGGTATTTTCAGGAGGGACGATGTTAAGCCCCTGCCCCAGAATATATTGATCCGGCCTTAAGGTAAGCCTGTCTATTACTTCCCTGTTGCTGCTTTCATTGAAAAAATCCAGGATCTCCTTGGCACTTTTTTCGCCTACGTCAGGAACTGCTGTCAGATCTTCCATGGTCGCTTTTCTTAACAGTTCAAGGCTGCCAAATCTTTTGGCCAGGGAAGATGCCGTGGCCTGTCCCACGGATGGGATCCCCAAGGCGTAGATAAAGCGGTTTAGGGCAATTGTCCGTGATTTTTCAATGTTAGCAAGGATCTTTTTTGCTACAGTTTGACCTATTACCCTTCTTTTACCTGTGGAAGTAAAAGAATCCAGAGGCATGGAGGCCAAATCTTCCAGTGTTAAGGTATAAAGATCACCGACACTGGTTACCTTCCCTGAAGACACCAGAGCATCTGCTATAGCCCCGCCGACATTTTCAATATCCATGGCATCACGGCTTACAAAGTGTTCCAAACTGCGCTTAAGCTGGGCCCTGCAGGTAAGACCTCCGGTGCAATAGGACACAGCCTCACCTTCTGCACGCTCTATGGTACAGCCGCATACGGGGCACTTTTCAGGAAAGACCACCCTGACAGCGTCATCAGGGCGTCTTTCTCTTACCACTGCCGTGATCTGGGGAATAACATCACCTGCCCTTCTTACAATGACACTGTCTCCTATGTGAATATCAAGACGCTTTATTTCATCGGCATTGTGCAGCGTAGCAGAGGATATGGTGGTGCCGCCTACATATACAGGCTCCAATTTAGCAACAGGAGTTACCGCACCTGTTCTGCCTACCTGAAATTCAACTTCAATTAACCTGGTAATTTCCTCTTCTGGGGGGAATTTATAAGCTGCTGCCCAGCGGGGGGTTCTTGAGGTAAACCCCATACTCTCCTGGATCTGAATATCATCAACCTTTAAGACCACCCCGTCGATATCGTAATTAAGTTCAGATCTTACTTGTCCTATCCTGAGGTAAAAATCTGCAAGACCTTCTATTCCTTCGACAACCTCCGTCAGAGAATTTACGGGAAGCCCCAAGTCCTTAAGATAGGATAAGCGCTGTGACTGCCTGTTGGGAAGAGGATCACTGCACTCTCCTATGTAATAGGCATTAAAGGTAAGGGGTCTTTTAGCGGTAATTTTAGGATCCAGCTGCCTTAAGCTTCCTGCTGCAGCATTCCTGGGATTGGCAAAGATCCTGCCTCCTGTTCTTTTGGCGCTCTCATTCCACTTTAAAAAACCATCCCTTGGCATGAAAACCTCACCCCTGACATCAAGGTATCCAGGGATCTTACTTCCGGTAAGCTGCAGGGGAATGCTTTTTATGGTTCTGATATTTTCGGTAATATTCTCACCTTTGGTGCCGTCTCCGCGGGTGGCGGCCCTCGTTAAAATCCCGTTTTCATAAATGATGGAAACTGCAAGGCCGTCAAGTTTTACTTCGGCACAGTATTCGACCTGATTATTTGAGGTTGCAGCACTTATTCTGTCATCAAAAGCCTTAAGATCCTGTGCGGTGAAAATATCGCCTAATGACAGCAGCGGTACCCTGTGGGCAACTTCGGAAAATCCCTCCCTTACTTTACCGCCTACTCTTTGGGTAGGTGAAAACAAGACGGTATCCTCAGGGTGGGAAAACTCGTAATCCACGAGGGCATTAAAAATGCGATCGTATTCTGCATCAGGCACTAAGGGTTCATCGTCAACATAGTAGGCAGCACTGTAAATATTGGCTTTTTTGACCAATTCCAGGTATTCCTCTTTAGTCATGCTCACCTCTTTGCATATCGTAGCGCTTCATGATCTCCTCCATCTCATCAAGACGCTCTTTGGTGAGGTCCTGATGGTGGATGTCCAAAATCCTGCCCCCTAAACTGTCAACAAAAAGATTTGCCGCCATAATAAGGGCCTTGACATAAGTAGCACCCTTGCCCGGGGGAGGAACATTCATATAAAGGGCCAGAGCCGGAGTGGAAAACTTTGCCATGTCCTCTTCCTTTGGAAAGGTAAAAGGAGACACCAAAGAGCAAATTCTGAAAACTTCATTGGTTCTGGTATTAAGATTCTCAAAGACATAGAAGATGTCCATTTCCCCTCTTAAAATGCCGTACTGACGGCAGAGCGCCTCAATGTCATCCCCCCGGTAGGGTCGGTCTTCAGGGGCCAGGAGATTAAGCTCAAAAGAGGAAGGAAATTCATGCTCTCTTACCCTGCTTTGCAAAAGGCGGTCATCAACATCAAAAGTAGGCTCTATGACACTTTTTTTGTTAAAGGGTTTCTTCTCATCCTCAGGACCTTGGCGATCTCGGGTTACTATCCTGACCTTGGCGACTTCATCGCTACGGCTCAACTCCTGATCTTCATGATTTTTCATGTTCAGCTTACGGTTTTTGGGCTTTCCTGAAAACCACAGGCCGTGAACCAAAAAAACTACAATGGCTATTGCTCCTACTATAAGTGCAATGGCACCGGGGTCATTTAACATAACAGCTCCTGACGGAAATGAAATCCTTTTTATTATATGGGGATCCAGGACACAACCAAACTAAAAAGGCTCCTTAAATTCCAAGGAGCCTCTTTACCAATTGTTTGCTGACCGGTTAGTCTGCTGCTAGATGTTAGCTACAATTTCTTCAACCGTGGTCTTGGCGTCTCCAAAGCACATTGCAGAATTCTCCTTGAAGAACAGGGGATTCTGAACCCCGGCATAGCCTGTGTTCATGGAACGCTTGAAAATCACTACATTGCGGGCCTTCCAGACCTCAAGCACCGGCATACCGGCAATCGGGCTGTTGGGGTTCTCCAGTGCCGCAGGGTTGACGGTATCATTGGCCCCGATTACCAGTACGGTATCGGTATTCTCAAAGTCATCATTGATTTCATCCATCTCAAGGACGATATCATAAGGCACCTTTGCCTCTGCCAGCAGAACATTCATATGCCCGGGAAGTCTTCCTGCAACCGGGTGAATGGCAAAACGCACCTCAATACCGCGGGCTTTGAGCTTTTCGGTCATGGAGGCTACTGCATTCTGGGCCTGAGCCACTGCCATGCCATATCCGGGAGCAATAATAACTGAGCTTGAGTTCTTCAAAAGTTCAGCAACATCGGGGGCCTTAAGTTCACGATACTCACCCATTTCCTCATCATCGGGTGCGGCACCCTCATTGCCGAAACCACCTGCAATAACCGAGATAAAGGAGCGGTTCATAGCCCTGCACATAATGTAGGAGAGGATGGCACCTGAGGAACCCACCAAGGCTCCGGTTACGATCAGAAGATCATTGCTTAACATAAAGCCTGAGGCAGCTGCTGCCCATCCTGAATAGGAGTTGAGCATGGAGATTACCACGGGCATGTCGGCACCGCCTATGGCTGCCACCAGGTGAACCCCGAATGCAAAGGCTATTAAGGTCATCAAGATAAGCGGAGCAAGCGGCGGGACATCTGCTGCCATGAACCAAATCATCAGCAGGAATGACACCACCAGGGCGGCAAGATTCATCCAGTGACCGCCGGGAATAACCAGGGGAGCTGACTTGAAGACTCTTAAGTTGTAAGAGCCGTTTAACTTGCCGTAGGCAACCACAGATCCCGTGAAAGTCACAGCACCGATGAAAACTCCCAGGAAAATTTCCACCAAATGGGTGTTAAGCTCAGCTGCAGACATGGCATGGGCTGAGCCTGTTCCTGCAGCCTGGTTTGCTGCACTTAAAAGAGCCTCAATCTCAGCAGCTGTTGCTCCTACCGGAATTGTTATGGACTCAACAACAGGAGATCCCAATTCCATATAAGTGTTGTACCCTACCAAAACGGCAGCAAGACCTACAAAGCTGTGCAGGCAGGCGATAAGCTCGGGCATTTGGGTCATCTCAACCCTGCGGGCCACATACAATCCTGCTGCAGCACCTATTGCCATAGCGATGATAATAAAGAAGAAACCTATGCCTGATTCAACCTGCCCAAAGGTTGCAAGCAGGGCAATGGCCATACCGATAATGCCTGCAATACAGCCTGCCTTGGCGGTTTCCTGTTTGGAAAGACCTGCCAGGGCCATAATAAACAGCAGGGCGGCCAGAATATAGGCCATATGTGATAAACCGATGAACATTTCTTCCTAACCTCCGGTTCCTACTGCTGTTTCCTGAACATGCCGAGCATGCGTCTTGTTACGGCAAAACCGCCGAAAATGTTGACGGACGCAATCAGCACGCCTATGAAGGCAAATATCCCGATAATGATGCTTCCTGAACTTATCTGCAGAACCGCACCTACCACGATAATGCCCGAAATGGCATTAGTAACCGACATCAGCGGCGTATGCAGGGCATGGGTCACATTCCAGACTACGTAGTAACCGACCACGCATGCCAAAACAAACACCGTAAAATGCGGCAGGAATTTTTCAGGGGCAAACATACCTATTAAAATCATGGCAACAGCAGCAAGTCCTGCCATGGCCAGCTTAAACTGCGGCGTCACCTTTTTGGCCTCTATTTTCTTCACAGGCTCGGCAGGCTTGGCGGCAGGAGCAGCTGACACACTGATCTTAGGCGGCGGGAAGGTGACTTCACCCTTTAAGGTCACTGTCATGTTGCGAAGCACTACGTCTTCAAAATCGATATTAATTTGACCGTCCTTGTTCTTGCACAAAAGCTTGGTCAAATTAACCAGGTTGGTAGCATAAAGCTGTGAAGACTGAGCCGGGAGTCTTGCGGCCAGATCCGAGTAGCCGATGATCTTCACCCCGTTTGCAGTAGTGGTTATTTTGCCCTCAACCGTAAGCTCACAGTTACCGCCTGTAGCTGCTGCCAGATCCACAATCACGGAGCCTGGCTTCATGGAAGCGACCATTTCTTTGGAAATAAGCCTGGGAGCTTGTTTTCCGGGAATGGCAGCAGTGGTGATGATAATGTCCACTTCCTTGGCCTGATTGGCAAAAAGCTCCATCTCAGCCTTGATAAACTCATCAGACATAACCTTGGCATAGCCGTCTGAAGATCCGCCGTCTTCTTCCTTAAAGTCAAGCTTCAAAAACTCGCCGCCCATAGATTTTATCTGATCGGCAACCTCAAGGCGGGTATCAAAGGCACGAACTATTGCTCCCAATGAGTGGGCCGCACCGATAGCTGCAAGGCCTGCAACCCCGGCTCCTATTACCAGCACTTTAGCCGGTGGAACCTTGCCGGCTGCAGTCACCTGGCCTGTAAAGAAACGCCCAAAGGTGTGTGCTGCCTCAACGACGGCACGATAGCCTGAAATATTGGCTGTCGATGATAATGCATCCAAAGACTGTGCGCGGGAAATTCGCGGCACCATGTCCATGGCAAGGACATTAACTTTCTTTTCATTGAGCTTCTTTACGAGATCTTCATTCTGTGCAGGACGAATAAAACTTACCAGAGTCTGTCCTTCTTTTAACAGTTCAACCTCTTCCTTGTTTGGAGCATTTACCTTGTAAATAATATCGCTATCCCAGACTTCGCGCCCCTTAACGATCTTTGCTCCAGCTTCGACATAAGAAGCGTCATCAAAGCTGGCATCTGCGCCAGCACTACTTTGAACGGCAACATCAAAGCCCAGCTTAATGAGCTTGCCTACGGTGTCCGGGGTGGCCGCCACCCTTGTTTCACCGCGAAGGCTCTCCTTTGGAATACCTATGAGCATAGATTTTTCCTGTAGTTAAATAAATTATTAACACCAAATTTATATCAGAAGTGCACATTATAAGTGACAAGCTCAAATTATATGGCACTGAGGACTATTTTTGTCGGGCACATCTCAATATTGCAACAAGTATTTTGGTTTTTTTGATAAATTTGTTCATCCTACTTCCCTTGATTTAATATTAGGTATCTGCTCTTCTGACACCCTGTCACCCCCTAATTCCCCATAAATAAGCATTTTTACAGTCCAATGCTTGAAATCCTTGCTGATTTATGATACAATATAATAAAATCATTTAAGGGGTAACATATCATGCTCTATACGGATATTTCAATGCCTTTGCCTAAGGATCCCCGCTATGAGCTGCATAAGGTAAAGGACGGTCCCACCTACGTTAAATACCGGGAGAAAAGCTACCGGGAGCAGGGCAAGCTTAAACATAAGCGTGTGCTTATCGGTAGACTTTGCTCTGCTGAAGATGATCTTGAGGACAGATATTTTCATCCCAACACCAAATACTTTTCATACTTTGAAAAACCCAAGCCCACAGGAGGAACGGTAAGCAAGGCTGGCAGACCTCCTAAAAAGACAAATCCAATCAAAGAGCGCCCACAAGGAGAGCGGGTGGCTTTCGGCTATACTCTGGCCTGCCATACGGCAGCCAAAGAACTGCACCTGACCGAGCTGCTCGAGCAAAGTTTCGGCTCTGCACTGGCCCGTAAGATCATTGCCGCCGCCTCTTTTCTGGCTATGGGAGCCCCGGGCGGGCTTAGCCATATAGATTGGTTTTCACAAAATCACATGTGTTTTACCGACTGCATTCTCACCTCACAAAGCCTTAGTGAGCTTTACCGCTCTGTGCTGCCTGATGACTGCAATGAATTTTTTCGCCGTTGGATCAAGCTGCGCTGTGCCGATGACTATGTCTGTTACGATGTTACTTCAATTTCCAGCTTCTCCAGCACATTGCCCATGGTGTCCTATGGCTACAACCGCGATAAAGAACAGCTGCCCCAGATTAATGTAGGCATGTTCTGTACCATCAAACAACAGCTGCCAGTGTTCTTCAGTCACTACAATGGATCTATCAATGACTTTACCAATCTGCCTTACGTGCTGGAGCAGGCAGAAAATGCAGGACTTGATTTAAACGCACCTTTGACACTAGTCATGGACGGCGGCTTTGCCGTGGCCGATACCCTGGAGAATACACGCAGGCACGGTTGTCAGTTTATCGTAGGAGCCCCCATGTCCTTTTGTGAAGACATCAGAAAGCGGGTACTGGCCTGGCGCCGGATGCCTCTTTCTCCCGACCAGGGACTCATTTTATGGCCGGAAGAGTCGATACGCTACAAAGTAGAGCCGTATGAAGCAGGACGCGTTCGTACCAGGCTGATGATGTTCAAATCACCCAAATCTGCGGCAACTGATGAGGAAAATCTTACCAGCAGGGTTAATCAGATGGCAGAAGAATTAAGACAGGCAAAGAACCTGGGAGATCACAAACTGAAACGCTTCGGCCAGTTTTATGACATACAAAAAGCCGAGCACGGAGGATATGAGTTCCGGCTCAAGGAACGCACTTTCAGAGAATTTTTGGAGTTATGCGGCTGCTTTGCTATCTTCTGTACCCGCGACGACCTACCTCCTGAGGAGGTGCTGAAAATCTACCGAGCCAAGGACTGCGTGGAAAAGACTTTTGCAGCCCTAAAAAACGAGATCTTGGAGGAAAGACTGGAGATAAAAAGACAAGACAGCATTTACGGCAAACTGTTTCTGGCCTTTATAGCCCTGATTTTACGCAGGAGTCTGCATACCAAACTCAGAAGCGTTCTTCTTAAGAGCCGTATGGGCCTGGACAGTGCACTTTTGCGACTTGATGAGATCATCTGCTGTCAAGAAAATGATAACTGGTTTTTAACCTCAGCATTAACCAAGCAGCAAAAAGAGCTGGTGAAGGCACTGAACCTGCCTGTCCACTTCTTAGAACTGGCAAGCAAGTAGTGACAAGGTAGTAAAGCCTGATTCAGCTGATGTTTGCTTAATCCCTCAGGCCTTTTAAAAAATCGGGACAGAGGGATCGAGATCCCGTCCTAAAAATTGATGCCCCATATTATTTTCGGGGAAGTAGGGTTCATTGCGGCAGGAAGGGCTGCCAAAACATGCTAAAGGCGCCGAAAAAGACGAGAGAATTCTTTTACATCACCTGCAAACTCAAGTTCATCAAAATTTAAAGTCTTAAGTTCACAAGCCATGGTAAGGGCATTTTCAGCAGGAACACTGCCGGTTTTTGGGTAGTAGTTTTTGCGAAGACCAGTTTGCACAAAGCCCTCACTTTTATAAAGGGCTATGGCAGCCTCATTGCTCTGCCTTACCTCAAGAAAGCACATTTTGGTATTAACAAGGCAGGCTAATGACAATGATGCACGCAGCAAAAAACGACCCAAACCCTTTCCCTGCCTTGAAGGAAGCACCCCTAAAGTCCAAAGCTCAGCATCCTCATAGATTATGGAGATTACCGCGTACCCTATCAATTCCTCTTTTTCATAAAGACCGGTATTAATGCAGGATAACTGAGGCCCAAAGCATGCTTTTACGGCATCATAGGTCCAGGGATGAATATGCGATGCCTCCTCCACCCTCATTATGGCAGCCATAAGCTTATCTGTCGGGTTTCCAAGAGTTTTGACCCTGACTCCGCCTGCCTGCCTGCTCATAACAATCATGACTTTTGCAGCTTTTTAAACTCCTGCTTTAAAAATTCCCACAGAGATCTTTTATCAGTGACGGTATGGCAGTGCTGCGACATAGGACACTGTTCACCTTCTTTTAGGATCACCACATCATCTTCCAAAAAGCGGTGTTGTTCATCAAAAGGCCCTACGTACAGTCCCTGCCTGATAAGGTAGGTAATAAGATTTTGAACATAGTCCATATCCAACTTGACCGAAAGATAGATATCAGCATCCCTGCGAAGAGGCAGGGCATCTGTGACAGCCTGATCTCTTTCTGCCTTTGGAACTTTAGGATTTTCAGATGAAATTTTACTGTCAGGACTGCTTTCAGGGGCAGCATAGGGCAGAACCACTCCCCCGCGCAGCTTCCAAATTGTTTTTTCACCTAAAAAGGACATCATCATTCCTAAAGCTGTGCACTAGTTATTTGATGGTTCCAGGAGATTTATCAAAGAAGACTGTTATGGCAGGAGCAGAAGGACTCGAACCCTCAACCGTCGGTTTTGGAGACCGCTGTTCTACCATTAGAACTATGCTCCTGCGCAACGGTGGCATTATTTCAAAATGACCCTTTTTTGTAAAGGATCTTTTTCACGCCATTGTGCAAACACTTCACAACGATCCGCTAATTGTCCCTATAGCCTTTCATGCCCAGCATCTTTAAAAAGAGCTCATCACGCG
>CAYNSI010000030.1:0-15701 GCA_964399665.1 uncultured Enterobacterales bacterium
CACAATTTGTGCCCTGTGCGCAGGCTTAATCTTATCCTGCGGTTTATCCGCTGCAGCAGATGAGCCTTTTGCCCCTTCGTATCGTATTAATGTCATAGCAGCAATTCCCAATGCTAAAAGTGCCGCACCAAACCCTGTGCTAAAAAGCAGTGATGATCCCTGCTTCCATGATTACGGCCGTAGTTTTTCCCCCTATGATTACCCGCCTTATCATGACTACTGGTATGGACAAGGATCCATGGGTGCCCCCTTTGGTCATGACAGAAGAAAGATAATGCCGCCTCGTCACGGCATGGGAGGCCCTGCCCCTCTGCCTTACACTGTGCCTTCTTTGAGGATGGATCCTGCCTCCTCCAATATCCCAAGGCCTCCTGTACCTCCTGCACCTCCCAATCTACCTGCTTTTTTCAGGAGGTGACTACAATAGGCCGCGCCTTTGCAGGATGGCGGCAACCGGCTTGTAGCTTTTGCGGTAGCAGTCAAGCACGGGAAGATGCTCCAAAGCTTTAAGATGCGCTGGCGTAGGATAGCCTTTATGTGAGGCAAAACCGTATTCAGGGTGGAGTCTGTCCAATTCATAAAGCTGTCTGTCCCGGTGCACCTTCGCAAGAATTGAGGCTGCGCTGATTTCCTTTACCAATAAGTCCCCCTTTACCACCGCCATGGAAGATATTGGAAGATCAGGGGGGATCTTATTGCCGTCCATTAAAAGCAGATTACAAACAACGCCCATGGCAAAATAGGCCCTTCTTACCGCCTCTAATGAAGCCTGCAGGATATTTAGTCTGTCAATTTCCCGGGGGGTGCATTCTCCTATGCCGTAGGCTGCAGCTTTATCCTTAATTTCAAGCTCAAGGGCCAGGCGTTTTTTTTCGGTTAATTTTTTGGAATCATTAAGTCCTGCAATCGGCCTTTTGGGGTCCAAAAGCACGCAGGCTGCCACCACATTGCCCATCAGAGGTCCGCGTCCTGCCTCATCAGCACCGCAGACAAGATACACATTTGGATCAATAGGATAGGAAAATTCAAGGGTTGCTGCCATATCGTACCTTCTTTTGATGCCCTTATCCGCCCTGCCCCTTTAGGTCAGGCTTGGTAATGCAGGATTAAATACGCACCTGCCTGTTTTTATTCACAGCCAAGGAAAGTTTGGCAGCATTGTTGTCATCCCCGCTATTGCCGCTGGAAGAGTGCAGTGAAAGATCATTTTCATTCTTTTTTTCAGAAGTTCCCTGAGGTTGGGATAAAGGCTCGAGGGTATCGGTGCTGCCTTCTGATGCTGGTTGTTCCGATTGACTCTTTTGAGCTGCCTTAAGCAAGGCTTCAAAGCGCTCCATAACTTCAGTATTGCCGGTTCCCTTTTCCATCACCAATGAGAGCACGGCCCGTGCTGCAAGTTCATCGGAATTTAATCTCATCTTGCGGTGAATGCCGGCAAACTCCTTTTTCATCAAAAGGTTGTCAGAATTCAAAAGCTTCAGCATCTCTGTTGCCAAAACCTCTTCTTTGCATTTGCGCTGAATGAATTCTTTGACGATTTCACGTCCTGCAATGAGGTTTGGAAGTGAGAACATTTCGATCTTCAAAAGTCTTTTTACAATGGCGGCACTGATGGGATTTGCCTTGTAGGCTACGGCCATGGGACATTTGACAAGCAAAGCCTCAAAAGCTGCGGTACCGCAGGTAACAAGGACTGCATCACAGACTGCCATAACCTCAGCAGCCCCTTCAGTGAATATGGTAAGTGAAATATCAGGGGCATGGGCAAGCCAGAGATCTTTTAACAGCACTGCTTTGTCACGGCTTGGCGCTGCCGAGATAAATACGACATTATTAAGCTGCTTTCTTATAAGCCTTGCCGTCCTTGCAAATACCGGCACCATGCGCATAAGTTCCCCTCTGCGGGAACCTGGCATAATGCCCATAACCTTTCCTGTGATTTCCTCAATGCTTTGCATATAAAGGCCCAGGCGTGCCCTTGCCTCCTCAATATTGTTTTCAAGCGGAATCCTCGAGGCTAAAGTATGTCCGACGTAGACGCAGGGCATCTTTCTTTGGTCGTAGAATTTTTTTTCAAAAGGCAGCAGTGACAATACGGTATCACAGGATGCCCGGATCTTTTTCATCCTGCCCTCGCGCCAGGCCCACACCGAGGGGCTGACATAATGGACTGTGGGAATACCGCTGCTTCGTACTTTCTTTTCTACTGCAAGATTAAAATCAGGGGCATCTATGCCTATAAAAACGCAGGGGCGGGCTGAAATAATGGCTGCAGTAACTAACTTTCTTATTTTTAAAATGGGAACAAGATGTGATATCACCTCGACAAGGCCCATAACCGCCAAATCTTCCATGCGAAAAGATGAGGCAAGTCCTAAGGCCGTCATTTTAGGTCCTCCGATACCTATAAACTGGGCATCAGGATCATGGCGCATAATAGCCTGCATAAGACCTGCCCCAAGGACATCTCCTGAAGGCTCGCAGGCAATAAGAGCGTAGAGGTGACGGTTGTAATTATCCGGCATAACAATCAGCGTACAATGCCGCGCCCGCTTTCCCTTAAAAAATCCGCCAAAAGCTTTACGCAGTCAAATTGTTCTGCAAGTTCATCGAGCATCACGACGGCATCTTCTATGGTATTGTGCTTATGATAAATGATCATGTAGGCTTTGCGGATGGCTCCAATCTGCTCCTCGGAAAAGCCGCGCCTTTGCAGGCCGACACGATTGATGCCGTGGGCCTTGGCATAATGCCCTGCTGCAATCACATAGGGCGGAACATCCATGTTCAAAGCAGCCATGCCGCCTATAAAGGCATGAGATCCGACGCGCCCGAATTGATGAATGGCAGAAAGCCCCCCGAAAATCACATAATCGCCAATTTGAACATGCCCGGCCATTGTGGCATTGTTGGCAAAAATACAGTGATCGCCTATGACACAGTCATGCGCCACATGCGTATTGACCATAAAAAGACCGTGGGAGCCTATGGTGGTCCTGCCCCCGCCTTGAACGGTGCCCCGGTGCATGGTGCAATGCTCTCTTATGGTGTTATCATCCCCGATATAAAGCTCCGTGGGCTCTCCTTTATATTTAAGATCCTGACAGCCTTCCCCTATGGAGCAGAATTGATAGATATGATTGCGTTTTCCAATGAAGGCAGGGCCCCTTAGAACACAAAAGGGCTCAACAATTGTGCCCTCACCTATCACTACATGACCTTCAACTATCACATGATCCTTAATAATCACGGAAGGTCCAATTTCAGCTTCCAGGCTAACCCTGGCTGTCTTACTTATGACAGCACTGCTATCTATCACTAAAAGCTCCTTGTATACCCAAGTTTTTAAGTTTGCAAACGGGGCTTTTTATTCCTGGCGCACTTTAACTTTGGCGCACATCAAATCAGCGGTGCAGACTACCTCACCATCGACTGTTGCCACACCGTTAAAAGCTGCAATACCGCGCTTTTCCTTAAGATATTCCACATCCAGAATCAATTGATCCCCGGGAACAACAGGCCGCTTAAAACGGGCCTTGTCTATGGAGGCAAAGTAATAAAGCTCCCCGGGCTCGGGTTTTCCAACCATGGTAAAAGCCAGCACCCCGGTGGCCTGGGCCATAGCCTCTAATATCAGAACTCCAGGCAGCACGGGCTTGCCGGGAAAGTGGCCCTGAAAGAAAGGCTCATTAAAGGAAATATTCTTAACAGCCCTCAAGGTCTTGTGTTCCTCGGTAATTTTATAATCAAGCACCTTATCAACCATCAAAAATGGATAACGGTGCGGCAGCAGGGCCATAATTTCTTCAATATTCAAGGTATTGGGGCTAGCATCTGTCATTACACCACCTGTCTTGTACTATTGTTACTCAAACCTGGCCGCCACTGATTTTAGTTTTGCAAGTTCCCTTTCTAAGGCATTAACCTTTCGGTACATCTCATTGATATGCAAAACACGTGAGGCTGTAATCCGCCACTCCCTGTTGGTTTGGGCCGGGATCCCCGAAGAATATATTCCAGGCTTATCAATGGATCTCATTACCATACACATGCCTGATATCGTAACTTTATCGCATATGGTGATATGACCGTTGAAAACCGAGGTTCCGCCTATGATGCAGAACCTGCCAATTGTAACACTTCCTGCAAAAACTGTCCCTCCTGCAACGGCAGTTCCCATGCCGATATGAACATTGTGTGCCACCTGACAAAGGTTGTCGATGATGACATTATCTTCAATCACTGTCTCATCCAAAGCGCCCCTGTCAATACAGGTACAGGCCCCGATTTCCACAAAATCTCCAATTCTGACCCTGCCTGTCTGAGGGATCTTAAGCCATCTGCCGTTCTCATTAGCATAGCCAAAGCCGTCAGATCCTATCACCGCACCTGATTGAATAAGGCAGTGCGCGCCTATTTGGGTACCGTGATAAATTGACACATTAGGATAAATTCTGGTGTAAGCGCCTATTTTAACTTTAGGGCCTATGACACAGTTTGAGGCTATCTGTACTTTGTCACCTATTTGGGCCCCAGAGCCTATAACCACATTGCATCCTAAGGATACATCCTTTCCAATTACGGCATCATCTGCAATGCAGACATTAGCTCCAATCCCTTCTGCCACAGGAGGCGTGGTATCCAAAAGGGCCGCTGCCTTGGCAAAGCCTGCATAGGGGTCATTTACTACCAAAGCTGCAGTCTTAACCTGCGGGGCATCCTCATTTCTTACGATAACTGCACCTGCCTTGGAGCTTCCCAAAACATCCTTATAGCGGCTGTCGGATAAAAAACTTATCTCATTGGCAGCTGCGGTTCTTAGGTTTGCCACCTTGATGATGTCAATTTCCCCGTCACCTACAAGCTGCGCACCAATCTTCTTTGCAAGATCTTTTAGTTTCAAGGCAACCTCACACGAGAATCAAACCTATCCTGCAGGGGCAGGCTGCGGATCATTGGCAATAACACCCTGTTGGTAATTCTGCTTTAAGACAGCAAGCACGTCTTCGGTGATATTCAAAGCCTCATTGTTAAGGTTTAAAACCGCAGCTCCGTCGATTATCACATCAAGATTCTTATCCTTTGCCACCTGGTTGATAGCCATCTGGATCTGATTGTTTACCCTGGCCTCAAGCTCAGCCCCGCGCTTTCTTTGATCTTCCTGCAAGGCTCTGGCCTTTAAATTAAAATCAGACTGCAATTGGGCTATCTGGCGCTGAGCATTGGTAAGCTGCTCTCCTGCCAAAGTTCCTGACTGAACCTGCGTTGCAAGCTTCTGTCCTTCAGCTTCAATATTTCTTAACTCCTCCTGCCTGGGGCCAAATTCTGTGACCAAAGTCTGCTGCAGTTCATGGGACTGCGGAGCATCAAAACGAATAAGACGCAGATTTACCACACCTAAATTCAAATCAGCTGCCATGGCAGAAGGTAAAAAGGCTGCAGCAGAGGCAAGAACCAGGGCAAAGAGCTGTTTTTTGAGCATTAAAAAACTCCTTTAAAAAAAACTACCCTTAAGTTTAAGGGGAAAAACAATTTTAAATCCTTTAGGTTAGAAAGTGCCGCCTATATTAAAGTTAAACTCCCTGGTTTCGTCTCCTGAGTAATCCTTGATAGCCTTGGCAAGCGAAAATGCCAGGGGGCCAATAGGTGACATCCAGGTAAAGGCAATTCCAACAGAAGCACGGTATTCATCAGCTGATGAGCGGCCTACGGCTTCAGCATAGTCATCATCGCGGGTATCCCACAAGGCACCTGCGTCCAAAAACAGGGCGGTACGAACCTGACGTTTATAGGTCTCGGTTATGAATGGGGTCGGCACGATGATCTCAAATGAAGCAGCCCAAAGAGCATTACCGCCTACTGAAGTATCCGATTCATAGTAGCCGCCTGAACTTAAGGGGTATATGGCCTTGGGGCCTACGGTGTTAGATTTAAAACCGCGCAGCCACTCGGAACCTCCTAAGTAAAAGTTAGTGAAAAAAGGCAGTCTTTGAGCTTTACCGTTCTTGGTGCCGTAACCGTCACCAAAAGCTGCCCTGCCCCTGAAGGCCAGAACAAAATCATGATTACTGTCCACGGGGAAGTAATGGGAGGTTTCAACCGAGGTTTTATAGTACTGTAAATCCGACCCCGGGACGGTGGCAAAAAGGGATAATACCTGGCGGCTGCCGTCGGTGGGGAACACGGTACGGTCAAGGTTGTTGCGCGTTAAGCGGAATGCTGAGGTGAAGTTGTTAAACTGCCCTGACAGATCTCCGTCACCATATTGATCCCAGAATACCTTGGCCTGTAAAAAATTATCGTTGGTATTGTCAACATCGTTGTATTCATACCCTAAGGAGTATGACACAAAGAGGGTTTCAGACAAAGGATAGCCTAACGTCGCTTCAGCACCTATGGAGGTACTGTCATATGAGACCAGATCAGCATCATCAGCATCGAACTTATCATAATAGACCCTGCCGCCCAAACTGATGCCGTCTACCGTAAAGTAAGGATCGGTATAGCCTATTTCGGCATGACGCCTATAATCATTGTCGTATGCGGTAAGAGACACCCTGGTACCCCAGCCGAACACATTATTTTGGGAAATACCGCCCTGGATCATAATGCCCGAGTCAGTTCCATAGCCGATACCGCCGTTAATGGATCCTGTTGGCTGCTCCTTGATGACAGCATTCAAGTTGACGGTGTCCCCTCCCATGCCGATGCGCTGCACATTCATATCCACGGTTTCATAAAATCCCGTGCGGTTGAGCCTTGCTCTTGAAACATCCACGGCTTCGGTGGAAAGCCAGGTGCCGTCCATCTGTCTTATCTCGCGGCGCACCACGGTATCATCAGTTTGAGTATTGCCGGAAACCAGAACCTGGGAAACGTAAATGCGAGATCCGGGGATGACATTAAACTCAAGATTTACTACTTTGTTTTCCTCATCATAGATGGGAAAGGCGTGGACCTCGGAGTAGGCATAACCGAATTTGCCAAGAAAATTCTTTAAAGCCGCCTCTACTGCAGCAACCTCTCTTGCAGAATAAACCCCGCCCCTTTCCAGGGTTATAAGCTCCTGCATCATATCACCGTATTTTAAGGTATCCCCTCTTATGGAGCAGTCTCCGTAGGTATATTGATCTCCCTCATCTATCACAATGGTAAGGTAAAGGCCCCTTTTGTCGGGAGTCATCTCAACTGAAGTGGACTCCAGTCTGAACTTAACAAAGCCCCTGTCCATGTAATAGGAACGCAGTGCCTCTAAATCCGCGCCAAATTTTTGGGTGTCATAGCGCTGGTTTGCCATAAAGTTCCACCAGGGCACATCATCCCGAAGCTGAAGCTGGGAGAGCAGGAGATCTTCATCAAAGCTTTTATTGCCGACAATGTTAATCTGCTGAATTTCAGCACTGACGCCTTCTGTGAATTCAAGCTTGATGTCAACACGGTTGCGCGGCAGATATGTTAAAACTGTCCTGACCCTGGCCTGGTACATTCCAGCTGAATGATAAAAATCCTCCAAAGACTTTTGGATCTCATTTAAAGTCTGCACATTCAGGGGTTCACCGGTACGCATCCCCTGCTGCTCAATAACTTCCCTTAAGGGCTCTTCATCTATCTGGGAGTTGCCTGTGAAAGTAACACTGCCGATGATGGGTCTTTCTTTTACGGTAACTATCATGCGGTTGCCGTCGCGTGACAAGGATACATCATCAAAATTACCAGTGGAGTAAAGCCGCCTTAAAGCAAGCTGGGAGTCCTCATAGGTAAGCACATCACCTGTTGTTACCGGCAGGGCCAAAAGAACTGCCCCCAAGGAAACCCTGTTTAATCCCCGAACTTCAATGTCTTCAATAGTAAAACGCTCAAAAGGTGCCGCACCTGCTGCAGTAAGCGCCGCTGATGGGACCACGGCCATACTCATACCTACCACTAAAGCCAGAACCTTTTTTCGTAAAGTTAACATAATGTATGTATCCACAATTTAAGTTACAGGGCCCTAAGATCATTGAATATTGCAAACAATGACAAGACAACCAGAAAACTTATGCCAAAAGCAGTAAGCCACGCTTGCACCCTGGCGCTGGGCTTTCTTTGCGTTACCGCCTCAAAGGCCAGAAACAAAAGCTGTCCTCCGTCCAGTACCGGAATAGGCAGTAAATTTAGAATACCTAAGTTTACACTAACGGCGGCCAAAAAGCCTATAAAGAATATCAACCCGTGCGATGCCGACTGCCCTGCCCCCCTGGCAATGCTTATGGGGCCTGAAATATTATCAGCAGAGATTGTGCCTTTTATCAGCATGACAGTAGAGCGCACAATAAATAAAGACATTTGCGCAGTATCGGTAAGGGCCTTTGATAAGCCCTCTACAGGACCGTATTTTCTTATCGTGGTAATATTGTCAAGCGGATAGATGGTAGACCCCACCCCGATACGATTGGTGCAGTAACCATTACTGTCACATTTTAATTGGGGATTTAAAAAAGCCCGATAGTCCCTGCCCTCACGCCTTATAAGAAACAAAAGCTCCCTGCCGTCTGAGTTTTTTACCTCATGCTGCACCTGCTCCCATGAATAAATTGTCTTGCCATCTATACCCAAGATCTCATCCCCCGGCCTAAGACCTGCCAAAAATCCGGGACCTCCTTCCTCAACAAAGGTAATTATCGTGGTGGAAAGCCCGTACATGGGGGTGATTCCGATAACCTTGAGAATGTCAGAGTCAGCCTCTAGTGTGATGTCCTCAAGATTTAAGGTAACAGTGTCAGCCTTGCTGCCTTTTTGGGCTGCGATAAGATTAAAAAGCCTGTCATCTGAGATCTCAAAAAAGTCATCTTTAGCTGCAGCTGCAGGCACAGGCTCAAAGGGGACGATTTTAAGCTGTGTTTTGGCACCTAAATTTTCCACCAGCCTTAAAATGGTCTCAGTCCAGGAGTTTACCTCAACGCCTCCGACCTCGGTTATGAGAGAGCCTGTTACAAGACCGCTTTGAAATGCAGCACTGCCAGGTGCAACATAGCCTATGACAGGACGCAGCTGCGTGGTGCCGGCCATTGCTGCGATAAAGTAAAGAATGACAGCAAGGATAATATTAGACAAAGGCCCGGCACCGATAATAAAGGCTCTTTTGAGAATGCTTTGTGAGGCAAAGGAGTCGACATCAACAAAGTTTTTTTCGCCGCGTTCGCCCTTCATTTTGACGTAACCGCCCAAAGGGATTGCGGAAATGGCATACTCGGTGCCTTTTTTATCCTTAAAACACCATAAAACTTTGCCAAACCCTATGGAAAAGCGCTCGCAAAAAACGCCGCAGCATCTTGCAGCATAAAAGTGTCCTGCTTCATGAACCGCAACCAAGATCCCTATTGCGACAATAAAGAATAACAGATTCCACAAAGCACCCATCAGAGGGACTCCCATTTTTTGATCACTTCACGGGCTTTTTCCCTGGCCCTGCAGTCTGCTGCAAAAATTTCCTCCAAAGTTGCCGCGTTAAGATTAGGCAGTGATCCTAAAACCTCGCTTACCACCTCATGTATAAGAGGATAAGAGATCTTATTTTTAAGAAAGGCCGCAACAGCAACTTCATTGGCAGCATTCAAAACAGTAGTAGCCCCCTGGCCTAATTTTGAGGCCTCTATGGCAAGTTTCAGGCAGGGATAGCGCTTAAAATCAGGCTTAAAGAAAGTCAGCTGACCCATGGAGGCAAAATCAAGCGGGGCTACGGAGCATTCGATGCGATCAGGATAGGCAAGGGCGCGGGCTATGGGGGTCTTCATGTCAGGAATGCCAAGCTGGGCTAACACGGCACCGTCCTTATAGGACACCATTGAGTGCACCACCGACTGGGGATGAATAATAACTTCTATCTTATCCTTAGGAGCATTAAAAAGGCAGTGGGCTTCGATGTATTCCAGGCCCTTGTTCATCATAGTTGCAGAATCAATGGTAATTTTAGGCCCCATTGACCATATAGGATGGCTTAGGGCCTGTTCAGCCGTAACTGAGGCCAGATCTTCTAAGGGAGTATTAAAAAACGGCCCACCCGAGGCTGTCAGGATAATACGATGAACCCCGGCAGCATCCAAATTGCAGTAACCTAAATTCTCCTGACATTTTTGCGGCAGACATTGAAATATCGCGCTGTGCTCAGAGTCAATTGGAAATACCTTCGCCCCGCCTTTTTTAAGCTCGGAAAAAAACAAAGTTCCCGACATCACCAGGGCTTCCTTGTTGGCAAGTCCTATTAAAGCCCCCCGCGAGGCAGCAGCGAGCACAGGCTTTAATCCTGCAGCCCCCACTATGGCTGCTATTACGTATTCTGCCATGGGGTCTGAGGCCAGATTGGCAACCCCTTCATCCCCGGATAATACCTCGCATTTGATATTTAAGGCTTTAAGTTCATCCTTAAGTTTTAAGGCAGCTGCAGGGTCTGACATGGCTGCCCTTGCAGGGCGGAACTTTTTAATAATTGAGATCATCTGCCTGACATTGGAACAGGCAGCTGCAGCATAGAGCTTGAGAAAATCAGGATTCCTTGCTATTACCTCCAGGGAGGAGGCCCCGATGGAGCCTGTGGCTCCCAACAATGTAATGCGCATTTTTGCACCTACAAATTACTGCAGTAACCCAACTCAACCTTGCGCTGCTAAAAGGCGATAAGCTCTCCTGAAACCAGGGCATGGAAGGATATAAAAACGGGAATGGCAGCAAGCTGTGAATCAATTCTGTCCAGCATCCCGCCATGCCCTGGGAATAATCTTCCCGAGTCCTTGATACCTGCCATGCGCTTTAGCATGCTTTCTGTCAAATCACCCAACACACAGAAGAAGATTGCCCCAAGGCCTGCTGCCATCAGGGCCATCCTGTTAAGGCTGTAATGCCCGTAGAAACCTGTATAGTCAAAAATCAACAGCAAAAAACAGCCTGCTGCTATCCCGCCGTAAAAGCCCTCACGAGTTTTTTTGGGGGATACTGCCTCCAAAAGCTTAGTTTTGCCAATTGCATAACCTGTAAAGTATCCGCCTGAATCCACCGCCCACACCAGGGCCATGACCCCCAGCACCAAATTCGCCCCGGTATAGTAATTTTCGTTAAAATCAGCGGCACGAAGAACCAGCAGTCCCTCCAAAAAAGGCACCAGCAAAAAAAGTCCTGCAGCAATACCAAGAACCTTGTTATTTATCCAAGAAGTAAACTCAGGATATCTTGTGACCAGCACCAGCATGATGATCCAAAAAGGTATCGACAAGGCTATGAGGTAATAAATAAATTTGGGCACTTTCTGTTCTACATATAACCCCGGAGGTGCCAGATAAAAAAGCACCGAAGCTGCAAGCGCCGCTGCTAAGAGAAAGGGCCAGGGGCTTTTAAAACCCAAAAGAGCCCCCATTTCTTTGGCTCCTACGGCATAAAGAACAAGGGCTCCTAAAGTGAACTGGGCAAAATCGGCGGCATAAAGCCAGGCTGCAACAAGGGCGATAAGTATAGAAGCCGTGATAATTCTAATCCTCATCATTCATCTCCTTTACCTGTTCTGATGTCATACCAAAGCGCCGCTCACGCCCCTGGTAGTAGTCTATGGCTCTTAACAAGTCTTCCCCGGTAAAATCAGGCCATAAGGTATTGGTAACATAAAACTCACTGTAAGCACACTGCCACAATAAAAAATTTGACAGTCTATGTTCCCCTCCAGTGCGGATTAAAAGATCGATATGCTCACCAAAGACTAGGGCCCCGTTAAACACTTCTTCATCAATGTCATCAATATCAAGCTGCCTCTTCCTAACCTTAAGGGCCAGCTTCCTGCAGGCCTGCACTATATCCCACCTGCCGCCGTAATTTAAGGCAATATTAAGGCACAGACCCGTGTTGCCTGCTGTAAGTTCCTGAACCTTTGCAATTAAATTCTGCAGTCTGTCATTAAGCCCGCTGACATTCCCCAGGATTTTTACCCTGACATGATGTTCATGGAGCCTGGGAGTTTCTTTTACCAGGGATTCTCCCAAAAGATCCATCAGGGCGGAAACTTCGCTTTGGGGACGGCGCCAGTTTTCAGAGGAAAAGGCAAATAAGGTAAGGGATGAGATGCCAAGCTTGATACAGGTTTCAATAGTTGTAGTGACAGCCTTTGTTCCTGCTTTGTGACCATTAATACGAACAAGACCATGCTTTTTTGCCCATCGCCCATTACCGTCCATGATAATTGCAATATGACGCGGCAGATCCGCCGCGTTTTTGGCAACGGCTGTCAAGGTCTTATATTTCCATAAGCTCTTTTTCTTTGGAGGCTGAGGCCTCATCGCACTGTTTGATGGCAGCATCGGTAAGCTTTTGGATCTGCTCTTCCCCTGAGCGCTGCTCATCCTCGGAAATACTCTTGTCCTTTTGCATTTCCTTAAGCTTGGCATTGGCATCACGGCGGATATTTCTAATCTCCACCCTGGCCTGCTCAACTTCGTTCTTTACTACCTTGACCAATTCCTTACGGCGGTCTTCAGTCAATGGAGGAAGCGGCACCCTGATATCGGTTCCTGCGACAACGGGATTTAAACCAAGCTCAGATTTTTGAATGGCCTTCTCCACTTCCTTGACAGCATTGCGATCATACACAGTTATCTTAAGAGTACGGGCATCCTCGACATTCACCTGAGCCACCTGGCGCAAAGGTGTTAAAGAGCCGTAATAATCAACCATGATCCCGTCCAGGAGACCAGGCTGGGCACGACCGGTGCGAATCTTGGCCAGACGGCTGTGCAAGGCCTCAACCGCCTTCTGCATGCGGGTATTGGCGTCATCTTTTACGTCATTTACCATTTTTCTTGCTCCTAATCGGATACTAAAGTGCCTTCATCAGCACCTGTTGCAGCCTTAAGCAGGGCCCCTTCTTTGTTTATGGAAAAAACGCGGATGGGCATATTATTTTCCCTGGCCAAAGCAAAGGCAGTCAAATCCATAACCTTAAGTTCCCGGCTGATAACTTCCTTAAAAGTTAGCCTCGAATAGCGCACGGCCGTAGGATCTTTGATAGGATCGGCACTGTAAACCCCATCTACCTTGGTGCCCTTGAACACTTCATCACAGGAAAGCTCAATGGCGCGCAGCACGGCTGCCGTATCAGTTGTGAAAAAGGGCGATCCCGTCCCGCCTGCTGCTATCAGCACCGTACCCTGATTTAAGATCTGACGTCCCAAATGGGCCGAATACTGCAGGCTGATCTGGGGGATCCCCACGGCACTCATCAATTCACAGCCGCACCCGCGGCGGAGGATCTCATCGCGCATGGCAAGACCATTCATGACGGTTGCAAGCATCCCCATTTGATCGCCTGCAACCCTGTCAAGTCCAGCCTGCTGCAGGGAGGCTCCCCTGAAGATATTACCGCCTCCTACAACAACGGCAACCTGCACTCCCTGCTGCACAACCTTGCAGATCTCGCCTGCCATGGCTGATAAGACCGCAGGGTCAATGCCAAAACCGCTTGCCCCGCCTAATGCCTCACCTGAGATTTTAAGCAGGATGCGATGTCCGATGGCACCATCTACTGACATGACACTCTCCCATTTAACCTAATCTTAAAGAATGTGCGGATTTACCGTGCCTTATGTTCAGATATTTTATTTTGCAACAGCTGCTATCTGAGCCTGGACTTCCTCAGCAAAATTTGCCTCTTTCTTTTCGATGCCCTCACCAACCTCAAGGCGGACGAAGGATCTGGCATCAGCTCCCTTCTCCTTAAGCATCTGCCCTACGGTGATGTTAGGATCCATTACAAAAGGCTGGCCGGTTAAAGACACCTCACCGGTGAACTTCTTCATGCGCCCTTCGACCATCTTCTCGGCAATTTCCTTTGACTTGCCAGACTGCATGGCAATGTCAATTTGGATCTGTCTTTCATGCTCAACAACCTCGGCTGAAACATCCTCAGGATGTACAAACTCAGGCTTGGAAGCACAGACATGCATGGCAACGTGCCTTGCGGTTTCTTCATCACCACCTTCAAGGACCACAGCAACACCGATGCGGTTGTTGGAATGCACATAAACGCCCAAAACATCGCCCTCGACAATCTGAAGACGGCGGATATTAAGGTTCTCACCTATTTTGGCAATCAAGGCCGTCAGGGCATCGGCCACGGTTTCACTGCCTAATTGCCTGCTCTTTAAGTCCTCAACGCTTGAAATCCCCTTATCAAGGGCAAGAACGGCCACCTTGTTGGCAAAATCTACAAAGTCGGCATTCTTGGCTGCAAAGTCCGTCTCGGAATTGACTTCAAGAAGCGCAACCCTGTTACCCTCACGGGCAACTGCAATAATACCCTCTGCTGCGGTGCGGGAAGCCTTTTTGGCAGCCTTCAGGGCGCCGCTTTTCCTCATTTCATCTATTGCTTTTTGCAAATCACCGTCTGCAGCTACCAGTGCCTTCTTACAGTCCATCATCCCGGCACCGGTAATGTCACGAAGTTCCTTAACCATGGCAGCAGTAACGTTGGCCATTTTAATTTCCTCTGTTTATTCCTTAAAAAACATGACAAATAAGGCTTGCTGTAAAACCTGCCCTCTTTTTACGGCGCCGCCACAGAATGCGGCGCCCAGGAACTGACCTTCAAGTCAGTCTTTCTTTTTATGCTTTATCAGCAGAGACGGTCTCCTGAGTACTTTCAGTGCTGTTGTCTCCTGCAGCATCAAGGGCAGGAGGCTCATTTACAGCCTGCTCTACCTCACTGCGTATAACCTCTGTCCTTGCAGCATTGATAGTCTCGACGACACCCTTTAAATAAAGCTCAACGGCGCGGATGGCATCGTCATTTCCGGGAATGACATAATTTACGCCGTCGGGATTAGAATTGGTATCGACAATTGCTACTACCGGAATGCCAAGGTTATTAGCCTCCTTGATAGCAATGTGCTCTACTTCTGCATCAATTACAAAAAGAGCATCGGGAAGTCCGCCCATGTCCTTAATTCCGCCTAATGAGCGGTTGAGCTTATCAAGCTCACGGGTGCGCAAAAGGGCTTCTTTCTTAGTTAATTTGTCAAAAGTACCGTCGGCAGCCTGAGTCTCAAGTTCTTTTAAGCGCTTTATAGACTGACGTACCGTCTTCCAGTTGGTAAGCATTCCGCCAAGCCATCTGTGATCGACATAAAACTGACCGCAGGATGTGGCAGCAGGGCCTATCTTGTCACAGGCGGCTCTTTTGGTGCCTACAAATAAGATCTTGCCTTTGCGGGCAACAGTAGAGCTTAGGAAGTTCAGGGCATCCTCATAGCACTGCACGGTCTTTTCAAGATTAATGATGTGGACTCCGTTGCGATCTCCAAAGATGTACTGCTTCATCTTGGGATTCCAATAGCGGGTCTGATGTCCGAAGTGTACGCCTGCCTGAAGCATGTCACGCATGGTGATAGAAGACATGTATCTGCTCCTCAAATTTGGGTTATGCCTCCACTGCCGCGTATTCCCAACTCCATTGGAGCACCCTGGAAAGTACGTATCAAAGCAGTGTGTGATTTCCAAAAGTTAAACTTACAAAAATACCCTGCCCTAAAAAACAAGGCGCGCCATTTTACCATGCTTTAAGACTGTTGCGGGAGAAAATTACAGCTTACGATTCTAATAGTGATTAAACTCACGATACTAATTTGCCTGAAATTTAGTCAGAAGATCTTTTGCGCTGGGGGAATTTATCTTTTGGGATCATCGACATT
>CAYNSI010000031.1:0-15493 GCA_964399665.1 uncultured Enterobacterales bacterium
CTCTTCCCTGTAATTCTACTGCCTCTGCCTTTTGTATAAATTTCATCCTTAAAGCGCCTAAGCTTTAAGCTTACAGCCCCGCTTATGTTGACTGCAACATAACTGTAAAAAACCACCGCCTCACAAAATACAAAGAACATGCCCTGCTTTAAGCTTTTTCTTGTACAATACCTTCGTTCTGATTTAATTGCTTAAATAACAATATTATGGCTACTCATGTATACGGCACCACCTGGTGGGGCAAACAATGGCTTGAAGCATTAACTGGTATTGACTTTGAAAACCGCATCCCCCGCGGCAAGAGCTATGCAAATACCGGCAAGGTCTATTCGGTATCTTTTGATGAAAGCCGCGGTCTGATTAAAGCCCGCGTCACGGGCAATTACGATCCGTTCTACTCAGTTAAGATCACTCTGCCCAGGGCTACTCAAAAACAAGAGCAGGCTTTTATTAAGGAACTTGCCAAATCGCCTTTGATTTTGGCCAAACTTTCCTCACGGGAATTGGATCCGCAGGTGCTCACCATCGCTCAGAAGGTGGGGATCCAAGTTTTCCCTCAGAAGTGGAATGATCTGAAACTCAGCTGTTCCTGCCCTGATTTTGCTGTCCCCTGTAAGCACATTGCTGCGGTAATTTATAAGATAAGTCAAGAGATAGATGCCAACCCCTTTGTGCTGTTCAATTTGATAGGCATTGATATTTTCGGGGGTCTTGAGCGCTACGGGATTCATATGGAGCAGACTCAGATTACTGAGATGCCTAAGTGGAGTGACCTGTTAAAGCTTGGAAAGATTGTGCCGCCTCTGCCGCTGTCAAGCCTGAATCAGACATCTTATGTCAACTTTGAGGATATTCTGGACTCGGTAATGGGGCTTTTTACCGACACCCCGGCTGGCTATACCGAAGGCTCCCTCAAAGAACTGCTCTACAAAGTTTTGCAAAAGGCCAAAACTCAGGTGACTCGTCAGTTATCTGATAAGTCTGACCGTGATCTGCCCAAGCTTGAGTCCTCCTTCATATTCAAGGTATCTGCCTGGGGACAGATAACTCCCGGTGATTTTTCCTGGACTCTTTATCCTCCGGTGGGGCAGCCCTACAAGCAGTTTGGGGCAGATACGGTGGAAAAGGGCTTTTTGTGCGATATGTTCTCAGGGGCCATTGATCAGGTAGCCCTTGAAGATGCCCCCGAGGAGATCGAAGCCTTATATCAGATCTGGCTGATTGCCTGTAAGTTAGTCTCCTCAGGCTCCCTGATGCCGCAGATTTATGAACCCATTGAAGATTTTTTTGCTATCAGGTGGATCCCTGCTGTCATTTCAGACCAGGTTATGGCTACGGTACAAAAGGTCGGGCAGGCCATTCTCTCCTTCAAAGAAGGCAGTTTCATCATTGACAGAGCACCTGAAACCCTCAGCGCCCTGGCTTTAGGACAGATGGTTTTGTCCATGTTCTTAGGATCTTTTATAACCAAAGCCTACAGTCAAGTCAAAGATCTTGATGATACCAACCCTGATCGGGCCGCGCTCTTTTTAGGCAAGGTGATTGATACTGAGGAATATTTAAACGGTGAGGTCATCAAGATGCGTCTTGAGGCCTGGCTGTCTCCTTTGTACCTTGAAAATCTCAGCCTGATGCCGGTTATTGTGCTCTCAGATCTGACTTTAGACGGTGAGCTGCAAGATTACGTTGATGAAAGGCGCACAAGAGCAGCATCAGATGATGATTTCTTGGATGATATCGAGGATGAGGATGATCTTGATATCAGTGCTGTCGTCAAACTCCTGAAAAATGAAGATACAAATGACAAATCCTCAGCAAAGCGCAGCAAGAGTAAAGATAAGAAAACAAAAAGTGCTGCAGTGTCAGTTGATGAGAAGAAAGAGCCTTCGGATCCTATCGATAGGTCTATTGAGCTTTCATATGATGAGCAAAAGGATCTTTTTTACGATCCTAACAGCAGCGATACCATCTATGACGGCAAGGCTAAGACCCACGCATTAGTGGCTTTGGATCAGACAGCATCGCAAAAAGATCCTTTTGCTAATAAAACCGGGGTTGGGATCTTGATGGGCTTTAAGGAGACCACCAGTCAGGGCATGCGCATTATCCCCTTAAAGGATGTAATTGACGGCGATGAATTTGTATCACAGCGCTTTGAATGCCTGCGCACGGCCTCCCGCCTCTCGCAGATTTGTCCGCCGCTTGGAGATCTGTTGGAAAATCACGGCGGTGAGGGCGTAGTAGAACTTGATGATCTGTACCACGTGGTAAGTTCTGCTATCCCGGCCTTAAAACTCCTGGGGGTGGAGCTTATTATTCCGCGCTCTTTAAAGCGCATTTTATACCCCAAAGCTGCCATGAAGATCTCAACTACAGGAGAGCCTCAGAGCAGCAGTTTCTCGATGTTAGAAGAATTGTTACGTTTCGACTGGACTTTGGCCTTAGGAGGTCACACCATTACTCGCGATGAGTTTGAAGAGCTTTCAAAACATGCCGGAAAAATGGTGCGCTTTAAAAACGAATTTGTAATGGTTGACGAAAGGGAGGTGGCCTCTATTGCTAAAAAGCTTGCTGCCTTCAAACCGTCTGATATTAAGCCGCGCCGTCTGATTGCAGCAGCACTTACCGGCAAATTCGGTGAAAACAATGTCCTGTTGTCAAAAGAGCTTAAGGAAGCTTTAGATCGCATGTTAAGCGAAGAGGCGGTGGCTGTGCCGAAGGCTCTTAAGGCTTCACTGCGTCCTTATCAGGAACGGGGCTATTCGTGGCTGGTACGAAATCTTAAGATCTCTTTTGGCTCCATCATTGCAGATGATATGGGCCTTGGCAAAACCCTGCAGGTCATTGCAGCATTAGAGAAGATGCGCGAGGACAAGGCGCTTGATACCAAAGAGGCTTTGGTGGTGGTGCCGACCTCTCTTCTTGTAAACTGGCAAAGAGAGCTTAGCAAATTTGCCCCCAAGCTTACCTATAAGGCCTATTATGCGCATTCACGCTCACTCAAAGAGCACACCCACGTTACTCTGACCACCTACGGGGTGCTGCGCACCCAGATTAAGGACTTTAAGTCCAAAGAGTGGGCGGTGATGATTATCGATGAGGCACAGGCCATCAAGAGCCCCGGCTCTCAGATCTTCCGTGCGGTGCGCTCAGTTAAAGCTGACAACTTCATTGCCATGTCCGGCACTCCAGTGGAAAACCGTCTGCTAGAGTACTGGGCCATTATGGACTTTGCCAACCCCGGGCTTTTGGGCTCCAAGGATACATTCCAAAAAGAATTTGCCTCTCCCATTGAGACAGAGCACGATCCTCAAGCCATAAGCCGCTTCCGCTCAGTAACCGCTCCTTTTATTATGCGCAGACTCAAAAGTGACAAGAGTGTCATCAGTGACCTCAAAGATAAACTGGTCACCGATCGCTACTGCTTCCTCACCCCTGAGCAGACAGCCTTGTATCATGAGGTCTCACAACGGGCCATTGATATGTTCAAGTCCATTGACAAGTCAACCCGCAATGCCCTGGTGCTCACCCTGATCCGCAACTTAAAGGAGATCTGCAACAGCCCGGAGCAGTACGATGATAATACCCCGTACATAGGACCTGATTACTCAGGCAAGACCTCCATGCTTTTTTCCATCCTCGATACTTTGTTTGAGGCAAGACGCAAGGCTATCGTCTTTACGCAGTTTGTGAAAACAGGCAACCTTCTGAGTCAGTGGATTGAAGATCGCTACAACCTAAAGGCCGACTTCCTCCATGGCGGAATACCCTTAAAAAAACGCAGCCGCATGGTTGATGCCTTCCAAACAGACCGTAAGAAAAAGGTTATGATTTTATCCCTTAAGGCTGCCGGAACCGGTCTGAATCTGACGGCTGCCTCGACGGTGATCCACTATGATCTGTGGTGGAATCCTGCCGCTGAAAATCAGGCCACCGACCGTGCCTACCGTATCGGCCAGACCCAGCAGGTTGAGGTCTACAGGCTCATTTGTGCCAACACCTTTGAAGAGAAGATCAATGAGATCATCAACTCCAAGCGGGAATTAGCAGAGCTTACTGTAGGCAGCGGCGAACACTGGATTGGCGATCTGTCGGCCCGTCAGCTTGAGAATATCTTTGCCATCTCCTCGCAAGATGAGATCCTGCAAGAAGAAATTACCGAAAGAAAAATACGGGAGGCCAAAAGCAAAAACAGTTCCCGCACCAAAAAAGCTTAAGCTGCAACTTACCCGGGGCAGGAAGATCCCTGCCTTAAGGCCTTAAGCTGAGCACAGAGCAGATTAGGCCAATCCTCTTTTTTCTGCTGAAAAATGCTGCCTCTTGCAGTAAATAAGCTGGATTGAAGCTAATTTGGGTAAAAAGTCTTGGGAAACTGCAAAAACCGCCCTGTTAAAGTAAGGGAAAGTGATTATGAGACGGGGTGATTGCATGTAACCACTTTTTAGGATCTTTTTTGTGCCTTTTTATGCCTCTCCTTTTTCAAGTTGGTAAAATTCCTTACGATGTCAAGGGTTAAATCATGCAGTCCCCGCAGCTTATGGAGGATCTTAGGGCCTGCAACCTGTTATAATTTCCACTCTGTAAGGGAAAGCCTGTAAAGGACAGCCTTCATCTTTGAATGGAAAATTAAAAAACTTTAATCACCAGATCAGGTAGATCTTTTATGATCAATGAATTAAAACCGTCTAAAACCCGCCTGCGCATAGCAATTCAAAAGTCCGGACGACTTACCGATGACACGGAAGCCTTGTTTAAAAACTGCGGCTTTAAGATTACAGAAACCCGGGATCACCTGCTTGCCCATGCTGAAAACCTTCCTATTGACATTCTCAGGGTGCGTGATGACGACATCCCGGGGCTTGTAATGGATCATGTGGTAGATCTTGGCATTGTAGGCGAGAATGTCCTCGAGGAAACTGTCATGCAGCGTGAGGTGGACGGCCTTGCCACAGGTTACCGCACCCTGATGAAGTTAAATTACGGTCATTGCAGGCTTTCAGTTGCCATTCCGGCTGAACAGGAGTGGCACGGGCTTGCAGATCTTGAAGGACTCAAGATTGCAACCACTTATCCTTTTTTGCTCAAAAGAAAGCTTGCAGAACTTAAAGTCTCCTATAAGCCTGTTTTGCTTACAGGATCTGTAGAAGTTGCTCCCAGGGCAGGGCTTGCAGATGCCATATGCGATTTGGTGCGCACCGGAGCAACGCTGCATGCCAATGGGCTTAAGGAAGTAGACACCATCTTTGAGTCCAAAGCTGTCCTAATTGCAAGAGATCAGGATCTTTACCCCCAAAAACAGGCTGTTTTGGAGCTTATCCTGCCAAGGCTTAAGGGAGTAATGGCAGCTAAGGAAAGCAAGTACATTATGATGAATGCCCCCAGGGCTAAACTTAAGGAAATTACCGCCATTCTCCCCGGTGCTGAAACCCCCTCCATTATTGAGCTTGAAGGCTCCTCAGATCGCGTGGCCATGCATGTGGTCTCACGCGAGAGGGTGTTCTGGGAGACCATGGAGGAACTTAAAAGGCTGGGAGCCTCATCCATCCTGGTAGTTCCCATTGAAAAAATGCTGGATTAGGGATTAGAGGTTGTTGATGAAAAAAGTCTTTTGGAATGATTTAAGCTTTGAAGAACAAATCAGGCTGCTAAAAAGGCCTGCCCAAAATGACAGTGACAAAACACGTGCAATTGTCAGGAAAATCATTGATGACATCAAACAAAAAGGAGATGAGGCCCTAACAGAATACCTAAAAAAACTGGATCATTTTGATGGTTCAAGCCCTGAGCTTACTAAAGAGCAGATAATTCATGCCGGTGATAACCTTGAGCCTGACTTAAAGGACGCGATAAATCTTGCCTATAAAAATATCAAGGCCTTTCATGAAGCCCAGGTGCCCTGCAATGTCAGGATGGAAACCATGCCCGGGGTTTTATTGGAAACTGCAACCCATCCTATTGAAGCAGTAGGCCTTTATGTCCCGGGAGGCTCAGCCCCCTTGGTATCCACGGCATTAATGCTTGCTGTCCCTGCCAAGATTGCAGGATGCCCCAAAATCATCCTATGCTCGCCCCCGCCTGTTGCAGATCCCATTATCTATGCAGCAAGTCTGTGCGGGGTTGATCAAATCTTCAGTATCGGAGGCGCCCAGGCAGTAGCGGCCATGGCCTACGGCACCAAAACGGTACCCAAAGTAAATAAGATTTTCGGTCCTGGCAATCAGTTTGTGACCATGGCCAAGACCTTGGTATCCCAAGATCCTGAGGGGGCTGCCATTGACATGCCCGCAGGCCCTTCTGAGGTTTTGGTAATAGCAGATGACACTGCCTCTCCTACAATTATTGCATCAGATCTGCTTTCCCAGGCTGAGCACGGCCCTGACTCCCAGGTGATCCTGGTTACCACCTCCAAGGAAGTTTTGGAAAAGACCCTGCAAGAAACGCAAAGGCTTTTGCAAACCCTGCCAAGAAAGGAAACGGCACAAAAGTCCCTGTCAAAATCTGCCGCCATATTATGCAGGGATCTTAAGGAGGCTTGCACCATTTCCAATCACTATGCCCCCGAGCATCTTATAGTACAGACCAAAGATCCCAGGGCACTTTGTGCCGACCTTAAAAATGCAGGTTCTATTTTCCTTGGAAGCTTTTCTTCAGAATCCTTAGGAGATTATGCCCAGGGCACCAACCATACTCTGCCGACCTACGGTTTTGCCAAAACAGCCTCTGCCCTTGGAACTGATGATTTTAGAAGACGCTATACCGTAAGTGAAGTGCAAAGTGAAGGTCTTCATGCCCTCGCTTCTGCCGTCCATACCCTGGCTAAAGCAGAAGGTCTTGATGCCCACTCCCTTGCAGTAACAGTCAGGGAACAGTCTTTAAATTCTAAAGGGGAACAGTTATGACCTTTGATGTAACAAAGCTTGTATGCAAACACGTTCTTGATCTTGTCCCCTACCAGTCTGCCCGCAGGATAGGCGGCCACGGCCATGTTTTTTTAAATGCCAATGAAGCTCCCAAAAGTCAGCTTTATTTTTTCAATTCTACAACCTTAAACCGCTACCCTGACTGTCAGCCCGAAGAAGTTACCCAAGGCTATGCCGACTATGCAGGATTAAGACGTGACCAGGTTCTGGTATCCAGGGGGTCGGATGAGGCAATAGGTCTTATAATCCGCGCCTTTTGTGAGCCTGACGAGGCTGTGGTAATTGCCCCGCCTACCTATGGCATGTATAAAATCGCCGCACTTACCAATCGTGTCAAGGTGACTGAGGCAGTACGTGATGAGGGCTTTTTACTTACTGCAGCTAATTTAACTGATGCTGCAAAAAACAGTGACAGGAGAGTAAAAGCCGTATTTATTGACTCCCCTGCCAATCCTTTGGGCAGTATTTTCCCTCACAATGAGCTTGAAAAACTGCTTAAAAATCTTCCTGATGTTTTGATTGTAATTGATGAGGCCTATATAGAGTTTGCACCAGAGAGCACCGCTTTGAAATTTCTTGAAAAATATCCTAATTTGATAATTTTAAGAACCTTATCCAAGGCCTTTGCCCTTGCGGGGATCCGCTGCGGCTTTGCTCTGGCAAACCCTGACATCATTAGAGTCCTCACCAAGGTAATCGACCCCTATCCTATACCGGATCCTACCGCTCAGACTGCCCGCCAGGCTTTAGCCCCAGGCGGCATCGAGCTTATGCAGGAGCGGGTTTTGGATCTTATAAAAAAACGAGAGGCCCTGGCTGAATACTTAAAAGGCCTAAAAGGTGTCAGAGAAGTTTTTGAAAGTCACGCCAACTTTCTTTTGGTACGTTTTAATGATGGCAGTAAAGTTTTCAATACCCTCTCCCAAAAAGGTATCATCCTAAGATCCTTTGAAGATAGAATTGGGCTTGAAAACTGCATCCGCATTACCATAGGCACATCAGAGGAATTAGATGAGCTTATGCGCGTTCTAACCCCGCTTCTTGATGAGGCCTAGCGTGAAAAAATATCTTTTTATAGACCGGGACGGGACCTTAGTAAAGGAGCCTGTGGATGAACAAGTAGACAGTCTTGACAAAATAAGGCTTCAAGAAAATGTCATTCCCGCACTTATAAGCTTAAAGCACGAAGGCTTTACCTTTGTCATGGTGACCAATCAGGATGGTCTTGGCACATCCTCATTTCCCTTAGAAACTTTCACCAAGCCCCATGAATTTATTTTAAATCTTTTCTCCTCCCAAGGAATTTTCTTTGAGGAAGTTCTAATCTGCCCCCACAAAGAAGAGGACAACTGTGACTGCCGCAAACCCAAGCTTGGTCTGGTATTAGGTTATCTTAAGGATGTAAGCTGGGATAGGACTAATTCTTATTTTATAGGAGATAGAGATACTGATCTTAAGATGGCAGAATCCATGGGCATTAAGGGCTTTAAAATTGACAGTCCTGATTCCTGGAGCCTTTTTGTCGATAAAATTCTCCATGCTCCAAGAACTGCCAGGGTTTGCCGTAACACCAAGGAAACCCAAATTTGCGCAGCAGTTGATCTAGATCATGCAGGAAACAGTCATTTTGATACCGGCATGGGCTTTTTTGACCATATGCTCGATCAAATAGCTACCCATGCGGGGATCTCGCTTGATATCACCTGCAAAGGAGATCTTCATATCGATGAGCATCATTCCATTGAAGATACTGCCCTTGCCTTAGGACAGGCCCTAAAAGAGGCCCTGGGGGATAAAAGAGGCATAGGACGCTTCGGCTTCTGCCTGCCTATGGATGAGGTTTATGCTGAAGTTTTTGCAGACAATATCACTGAAGATAATGTGGCAGTAAGCCTTGATATTTCAGGAAGACCCTATGCAGTATTGGATCTTAACGCCGACTTTACCTGCGATCACGCAGGAAATATGCCGGTGCAGATGGTAGGTCACTTTTTCCAGTCTTTGGCCTTTGCCATGGGACTTACCCTGCATATGAGAGTAACCCGCGGCAATTGCCATCATCAAATTGAGGCTCTGTTCAAGGCCTTTGGCAGGGCTTTGCGTCAGGCTGCAGCCGTCACAGGAGATGATCTTCCCTCATCAAAGGGAACCTTATAGGACACTTTAATGCGTATTGCTGTTATAGATTCTGGATCTTCTAACCTAAACTCAGTAAAACAAGCCCTGTTACGCATAGGAGGCGATCTTAAAATTGAGATCTCATCTGATGCTGCCGTGCTTGAGAAAGCTGACAAGTTAATTTTCCCCGGGGTAGGTGCCATAAGCGGGGTGATGTCAGGTCTGCAAAGAAATAAGCTTGTAGAGTTTGTTAAAAACACCAAAAAACCTCTTTTGGGTATTTGTCTTGGCATGCAGATCCTCTATGAAAGATCAGAAGAAATTCCCTTACACAGTGCCATGGAGGAAACTTTAGGCCTTGGCATTATCAAGGGGACGGTAACTAAACTTGATGCCAGCAATCTTCCCCTGCCCCACATGGGCTGGAACAGTCTTGACACCAGTGACCACCCGCTTTTTACGGGCTTATCACCCGGGGTTTTTGTCTACTTTGTGCATTCTTACTGTGCCCCGGTAACCTCCGATACCATAGCAGTCTGTGAATACGGCGTGAAATTTACTGCTGCAGTTGCCAAAGACAATTTTTACGGCGTGCAGTTTCATCCTGAAAAATCAGGCCCTGTCGGAGCTCAAATTTTAAGGAATTTTGTGGAGCTTTTATGATTATCCCCGCCATTGATTTAATTGAAGGTCAGGTGGTGCGTCTTCAAAAGGGTGATTTTGCCAAAAAGACCGTCTTTGAGGGCAGTGCCCTTGAAAAAATTACCCAGGCAGCCTCTCAGGGGGCGCGTCTTATGCACATAGTTGATTTGGACGGGGCCAAAAATCCTCAAAAAAGACAGCTTGATCTTATAGCCTCCCTGATAGAAAAGTCGCCAATCCCCATCCAGACAGGAGGCGGCATCAGAGAAGAGGATGAAGTAAGTCAGCTGCTCTCCCTTGGTGTATCAAGGGTGGTTGCAGGCTCAGTCCTGGTTAAAAATCAAGATCTTACCAGGCAGTGGCTCAAAAAGTTTGGACCCGAGCACATCACTCTTGCTCTTGATGTCAGGATCATAAACGGCATTGCCAAAGTTGCCGTACACGGCTGGCAGGAGCTTTCTGATTTTACGCTTGAAGATCTTTTGGACCAATACGTAACCTACGGCCTTAGGCACGTGCTGATCACGGATATTGACAGGGACGGCATGATGCAGGGGCCCAATATAAAACTGTACCAAAGTATCGCAGCTTCTTATCCTCATCTTGATATTATCGCCTCAGGCGGCATGTCATCACTTGATGATGTAAGAGCCGTTGCCAAAAGCGGGGCCGGGGCCGTGGTTTTAGGACGTGCACTTTTAGAGGGCAGATTTACAGTACGGGAGGCCGTTTCATGCTGGCAAAGCGCATAATCCCCTGCCTTGATGTAAAAGACGGCGTGGTTGTAAAAGGAGTGCAGTTTCGCAACCATGAAATAGTAGGATCCATTGTGGATTTGGCAAAACGCTATGCCGACGAAGGGGCCGATGAACTGGTTTTCTACGACATTACCGCATCATCTGACGGCAGAAGGGTTGATAAGTCATGGGTGGCACAAATAGCCGAAGTTATCGACATTCCCTTCTGCGTTGCAGGGGGGATCAAAAATGCCTCCGACGTAAAGGAGATCTTAGCCTTTGGGGCCGATAAAATCTCCATCAACTCCCCGGCGCTTGCCAATCCTGAACTTATTACCGAACTTTCTGACATCTTCGGGGCCCAATGCATTGTCGTAGGCATAGATTCTTATTGGGATACAAGCTGCGGTAAATATTTGGTTAAGCAGTTTACCGGAGATGAAAAACGTACCGTGACCACTTCATGGCAGACTATGGACTGGATCAAGGAAGTTCAAAAGCGCGGCGCAGGTGAGATTGTCCTTAATATGATGAATCAGGACGGCATGAGGCAGGGCTATGATCTTGACCAGCTTAAGCTTGCAAGATCCATCTGCTCTGTACCCCTGATTGCCTCAGGCGGGGCAGGCACCATGGCACACTTTGCCGATGCCTTCATAAAAACCGATGTTTCAGGCGCCCTGGCAGCCTCAGTATTTCATAAAAAGTTAATCAGCATCCCTGAACTTAAAGCCTCTCTTAAAGAACAAGGAGTAGTCATTCGTGCGTAATTACTGTCATGGTTTTAATCTAATATGCGATTTGGATTTTAAAAAAGGACAGGGACTGATCCCCGCGGTGGTGCAAAATGCCCAGGACGGACAAGTGCTGATGCTAGGTTACATGAATGAAGATGCCCTGGATCACACGATAAAAACCGGGCTTGTCACCTTTTACAGCAGAGAAAGACAAAAACTTTGGACCAAAGGAGAACAAAGCGGCTGCTTCCTTCATGTCCGTGCCATAACCTGCGACTGTGACAAGGATGCCCTGTTAATTTTGGCCCGCCCTGACGGTCCTACCTGCCACAAAGGCACCACCAGCTGTTTTGACAGCTCCCCTCTTGCCGATGCTACCGCCCGTTATGAGATCTTAAAGAAAAAGCAGCTTATAGACTAAGGGCATAATTTTTGTGATCCTCATTGCAAAAAAATTGACAAAAGCTACAATCAGGAAAGGTTTTTCAAGGCTTTAATTTGGTGTTGTAAGCTTAATTATGTCCTCAAATGCGGTTACCACAGGCACTGCCATAGGCCTGGAAACAGAAACGGCCTTAGTTTTTGGGATCCTCGCTCTTGCAGCTTTGGGACTTGATATTTGGATCCACCGCAAAGATAAGCCCATCCCTTTAAAACATGCTGCAGCCTGGACCTGCTTTTGGATTGCCATCTCATTGTTATTTGGATTATTTTTATACTATCACTTCAATTTTGAAGTATCCTCGCTGTTTTTGGCAGGATATCTTTTTGAACTTGCCCTTTCAGTTGACAATCTGTTTGTAATGATGGCCATATTTACATGGTTTAAGATCCCCGAACAATATTGTCACAGAGTACTTTACTGGGGGGTAGCAGGTGCCATTGTCTTCAGGCTGATCTTCGTTGTCATAGGATCTTCTCTTTTTGCCTTAGGACCTATAGTTGAACTTATTTTTGCCCTCATCGTTGCCTTCTCGGGCATTATGATGATTAAAAAGCATGATGATAAGGCAGACTTGAAGGACTTTTCCAATCACCCTGCCTACAGGGCGGTACGCTGCTTTATCCCTGTGTTTCCCAAACTAATGGGGCATAACTTTTTTATATCCAAAAGTGAAGTTTTTCAAGAATTACAAAAGCCTGAAAATGCTAATATCATCTTAAAGCGTCAGGGAGTCATCTTTGCAACCCCATTATTCCTGTGCCTTGCCGTAATTGAAACTACCGATGTAATGTTTGCCTTTGACTCGGTGCCTGCGGTAATTGCCGTATCAAGGGAGCCTCTTATAGTATATTCTGCGATGATGTTTGCCGTTTTAGGGCTGCGCTCCATGTATTTTGTTCTGGACGCCTTAAGAAAATATCTTGTTCATCTTGAAAAGGCCGTCATTATTCTGCTGTTTTTTATAGCCTTTAAACTGGCAGCCGGGGCCTCATTGCATCTTTTTGGCATAGGAGCAGACATTGGAGTCTATACCTCACTTGCGATAATTGCCGTCTTACTGGGACTTGGGGTATTATCCTCCCTGATCTTCCCTGATAAAACAAAACGAAAACAAGCCCGGGATAAAAATCAGCATTAGGGCAATTGACACCTGCAGAGCAATTAGAGCCTGCCACGTGACTGTAAGTTCAGGCCTGCAGCATGGTAAGAGAAAAACCAAGATGGGCGGGCAGCTAACCTTTGCTAATTTATGAAGGGGTAAACATTCCCTTACTTGACATCCCCTATGTAGCGGTCTTTGAAAGTATGTTTTCCTGTTATTATGCTGCGGACATAACCTTCTATCAAGGCCTCACAACTTCTATCAAGATCTCCTGTTAATTCAATAAAATAAAGATTATTTGGCTCTCCTATGGAAATAGCATAAGTATCAGTTTCCGAGCATGAGGTTGTGTAAAAGCCGTAGCCTACCTGATTGGGCGAAGTACATTGATGTTTTCTGGTGTAATCAAGAAGATAGCCCAAAGAATCCTTGCCTGAGGTATTTTTGGTATAGGTAATTCTTACTACGGAATCGGAGCTGCCCTTGTCGCGGCGCACCGGACTGTAATAAAGTACGGTATTATCAAGAATATCAAGGGTCCAATTATCAGGTACGGCAGGAAAGGGAACCACCACTAAATCCATGTTCCCAGACTCTCTCATAGCCGCATCCATGGCCTCATCGGAAAAGGCCTGACCACAGCATAATAAGCACCAGGCAGTAATCACGGCCTTCACAAACAGCTTGTCCATAGGTGCCCCCTTATTAATCTTTTGCGGCTATCTTATCATGCAGCAGCTTTTTGGCATCAGACATAGTCACTACTTTGCAGATAACCTTAAAAAATTCTCCTAAACTTTCATTGGATCGGCGCGCATAACTTAAAAACTGCTTTACCCTATCCAAAATCAATTTTTCGGGAAAAGCGCCAAGTTCTAATTCATGCATAAAATCAAGCGCAGTTTCTATGATCCTCTCATTATCAAAGGGAACCGCCCCTTCCTTTATAACATAACCTAAATTAGGAACCATCAGGGCACCCCGCCCTGCCATCAGCACCTGACATCCTGAAATTGCGGCACACTCAAGGGCACTTTCCCTGGATACTATTTCCCCATTAGCTACTATGGTAATACCAGGTGCTATTTTGTGCAAAGACTTAATGATCCCCCAGTCTAAAGCATCCTCGCGGTAAAGCTCATCTCTGGTCCTGGCATGGACAATAATCTCGTCAACTCCCTCCTGGGCTATAGCTTCAATAAGCCCCGGAGCTTCGTCCTTTGAGGCAAATCCTGCCCTTATTTTTACCGAAAGTAAGGTGTTAGGATCCAGAATATCGCAGCAGGCTTTTACAATATCACGAATAAGGCCAGGCTCCCTTAAAAGCATGGCTCCGGCATGATGTACAAAACGAGAGGGGCAGCCAAAATTAAGATCAATTCCTAATGCCCCAAGCTCCTCGGCTCTTTTGGCAGTTTTGGCCATAAGATCAGGATTATCCCCTAAAAGCTGCACCCTCACTGGAGTGCCAAAGAGGGTTTTTCCTCCGTTTTCAAGCTCAGGCACCTCCCTTAACAAAGTCTTGTAAGGTAAAACCAGATCACTTACCCTGATAAATTCTGAAAAGCATTCATCAAAGCCTCCTGTTTTAGAAAGAACCTTCCTAAGCGGCGGATCACAGACCCCGTCCATAGGCGCAAGATAAACCTTTAAAATCTCCATCACCTCTTCCTTGTTAAAAAGGAGTAACTTTCATCAGGTAACAAATTCAAAAATCCTTAGGCTGCTGAGCACTAACACCTGTAACCGCAGTTTATCCTAAACCTAAACCTCACTTTACCTTCCTAATCCCTGCTACAATTTAGAAAGTTAAGGAGAGATATCATGCTTATTGCTACACATGACGGTACCTTTCACGCGGATGAAGCCACAGCCTGTGCCATTTTGACCATAGTTCACGATAATGCCGGCATCATCCGCTCCCGAGATCCTGAAGAACTTGAAAAGGCAGATCTTATCATTGATGTGTCAGGTCTTAATGATGAAAAACACTTTGACCATCACAGTCCTGCATTTAACTTAAAGCGCAGCAACGGCATAGCTTATGCCACGGCAGGGCTTATGTGGCAGCACTTCGGAAAAGATTGTCTGCAAAGGGTAATAGAGCTTTTTGAGATTGAAAATGTCACTCCTGCAATACTTGAGGCTGCCTTTGAGCGCATCGACAGGGAAATTATGACCGCCGTAGATTTAAATGACAATGGGGAGCTTAACTGTTACCTTGAAAGAACTATACGGCCTGATGAGCATCAAAGAAGGGTTTTTAATGCCTTAAATGAATTTTATTTAAATGAGCCTTCAATCCCCTACCTAATTGCCATGATGAATCTTCCCAATGTTTCCCCAAAAGATCAGGATCGCCATTTTTCTGCCTCGGTTAATATGCTAAGAACCTTTTTGAAAAATGCCTGTGCCAATGCTCTGTATACAGAAATAGGCATTGCCAGGGTGCTTGAAATCTATGACGGTTCTGAACTTTTGATCATGCATGAGCCCCTGCCCTGGTCGGCGGCAGTAAGAAGTCATTTTGATAAATTTAAAAACTGCTGTCTTGCCATTTACCCAGATCGCAAAAGGGGCTGGAGAATTCAATCCCTGCCCCGCTCTTTGTCGGAACGTTTTAAAAACAAGATCACGGCACCTGCAAACTGGTGCGGGCTGAACTTTGAGGAACTTGACAAGGCAACAGGTCTTAAGGATACCATTTTCGTTCACCGTTCAGGCTTTACCGGCGGGGCCTTATCCTATGAGACCAATCTTAAGATGGCAAAGCTGTGGCTTAAGAAGGGTGA
>CAYNSI010000032.1:0-15450 GCA_964399665.1 uncultured Enterobacterales bacterium
TGTACATGAAAAAACCAGTTTTGGGAATTACCATGGGAGATGCTGCCGGGATAGGTCCTGAGATCACGGTAAAATCTTTGATAAAGCCTGAGCTTTACGATAAGTGCCTGCCTGTCATCATAGGGGATGCAGGCCAAATTAAGCGTGCGGTAAAGCTTCTTGGTCTTGATGACAAGGTTACCGTACACGAGATCTCCCATCCTGATGAGGCCTCCCCTTCCTGCAGCCTTTTGGAGGTAATTGATCTTGCCAATGTACCGCAGGATATTCCCTTTGGGAGGGTCAACGGAGTCTGCGGCAATGCAGCCTACGAGTTTATCGAAAAAGCCGTATCCTTAACTAAGGACTTTTCCATTCACGGCATAGTCACCGCTCCTTTAAATAAGGAAGCCCTGCACAAAGGAGGGCGCAATTTCCCGGGGCACACGGAAATTTTAGCTTCACTTACCAATACTTTAAATTATTCCATGATGCTGGTAGGCCCAAAACTTAAGGTTATTCATGTGTCAACCCATGTTTCGCTGAGAAAAGCCTGCGACTGCTGCACCAAGGAGCGAGTCCTTGAGGTAACTAAACTTGCTCATGACACCATGAAACTTATGGGCTTTGCAAATCCCCGCATTGCCGTGGCAGGCTTAAACCCCCACTGCGGCGAGGGCGGCCTTTTCGGTGATGAAGAACAAAAGCACATCATTCCTGCGGTGCTGGAAGCCCAAAAGGAAGGGATTAATGTCTTCGGTCCTATTGCACCTGATACCGTATTCCACCGTGCTGCCAACAATGGTGAATTTGATATTGTGGTGGTTATGTATCACGACCAGGGACATATTCCCCTTAAAGTCCTGGGCTTTTCCTCGGGAGTAAATGTGACCGTAGGTCTTCCCTGCATCCGCACCTCAGTTGATCACGGCACTGCCTTTGAGATAGCAGGCAGAGGGGAAGCCGACTGCCTTTCCATGGATACTGCCCTTGATTTGGCGGCAGTAATGGCTTCAACCAGGTTTAAGGACAAATTAAGTTAAGGTCTTTTTAAGGTTTTAGAGAACACAGGAGAACATACCATGATTAAGCCATGCGGGGTTATCACCCCGGTACTTACGGCATTGGATGATAAAGAAGAGTTTAATCCCAAAGCCTATACCGCGTTCATTGATCATCTAATAAAAAGCGGCGTACACGGGATCTTTGCCCTGGGGACCAATGGTGAATTCTATGCCTTCTCCAAAGAAGAGAAGCTTGAGATCATTAAGACTGCAGTAGAAGCTGCTGCAGGTCGGGTACCGGTTTATGCCGGAACAGGGTGTGTTACCACCAAAGAAACGGTGGAGCTTACCCGTGAAGTTGAAAAAATTCCGGGGGTAAGCTGTCTTTCAGTGATCTCACCTTACTTTACGGCAATTTCCCAGGACGATCTTATAAGACATTACACCGCTGTGGCCTCAAGCACCTCCCTTCCGGTGCTGCTTTACAATATTCCCGCAAGAACAGGCAACAGCATCGCCCCTGCTACAGTAACCAAACTTGCCGCCTCCTGTCCCAATATCATCGGCATCAAGGACAGCTCTGGCAATTTTGACAATACCCTCAAATACATCGAAAACACCGACCCGCGTCTTTGCGTTCTGGCAGGTTCAGATTCTTTAATCCTCTGGACGTTGATGGCAGGCGGCACCGGGGCCATCTCAGGATGCTCCAATGTCTTCCCTGAACTTATGGTTTCCATTTACAACCTGTTTAAAGAAGGCAAAATTGCTGAGGCCAATGAAGCCCAGAAGAAAATAAGGCCCTTCCGCAATGTGATGCAGATGGGCAATCCCAATTCCGTGGTCAAGCGGGCAGCGCAGCTTTTAGGCTATGACGTGGGCCCTGCCCGTGCTCCTTCCAATGTTGAAAGCAGCGCCATAGATGATGCCCTTAAAAATGTCTTTAAACTTTATAACTGAGGGACGGCCATGGCAAAAGTAATTATCACCCAGCCTTTTCACCAAGACGGCATGGCAATTCTCAATGAGGCAGGCTTTACCACCGATGTCTCCAACGGAGGCACCCCTGAAGAATATCTGCCCTATGTCAAAGATGCCGATGGTCTTATCATCCGCATCGGCCATATCGACAGGCATACCATGGAGCAGTGCCCCAACCTTAAAGTGATCGGGCGGCCGGGAGTTGGCGTTGATAATGTCGACGTCAAGGCGGCAACGGAACTTGGGATCCCGGTAGTCATCGCCCCGGGCGCTAATACCAGATCTGTGGCCGAATGTGCCCTTACCATGATGCTTACAGCCTCCAAGGACATGGTGCGTGCCGACAGGGAGCTTCGCAAAGGCAACTGGGCCATGAGATCCGAATATCGTGCCTATGAGCTTTATGGCAAAACCTTAGGTTTAATAGGCTTTGGAAACATAGGATCGATTCTCTCTGAGCTTTGCAAAGCCATAGGGATGAAGGTGCAAGTCTACGATCCTTTTGTTGATGCAGCAAAAATTACCGCAGCAGGCTTGAGCTATTGCAGCAGTATTGATCCTGTCTTAGAAACTTCTGATGTCATCTCGCTTCATGTTCCTCTTACCGATGAGACCAGAGATCTTATTTCCAAAAAGGAACTATCAAGAATGAAGAAAGAATGCATCCTGGTTAACTGTGCCAGAGGCGGCATTGTCAATGAAAAGGATCTTAAAGAGGCTTTAGAGCAGAAACTTATCATGGCAGCATGCCTTGATGTCTTTGAGCAGGAGCCGCCGCCTGTCGATGATCCTCTGATGGGCCTTGATAATGTCATCGTCTATCCGCACATGGCAGGACAGACCAAAGAGGCCTCATCAAATGTGGCAGTTGGGGCAGCAAAAGGCGTTGTTGCCGTAATCAAAGGCCAAAAGTGGCCCCATGTCTGCAATCCTGATGTCTACAAGCATCCTAAGTGGAACCAATAGGAGGTCTTCATGTCTGCACTTGGACTGGTACACCGTGTTTTGGAAGGAGCAGGAAGCCTTGGGGGCATTGCAGATGAAGTAAAAGCCCTGAAAGCTTCAAAGGTTCTTATCGTAACTGACAAGACTGTCTATGAACTTGGCCTGGTAACAAAATGTGAAAACCTGTTAAAGGATAGCAGCATAGGCTTTAACATCGTAAATGATGTGCCTCCTGAGCCCAAACAAAGCGAGGTTCAGGCAATTTATGACCGGGCATCATCTTTTGAGCCCGACTTGGTCCTGGCAGTAGGCGGAGGCTCTGCCATGGACACTGCCAAACTTATTGCCCTGATGCTTAAAAACAATTTAAGTGTTCAGGATCTGTTGGACGGACGCCGTCCTGACAGCCGCAAAGTTCCCCTTATTATGGTACCTACCACGGCAGGCACCGGTTCTGAGGCAACTCCCAATGCCATAGTTTTGGTGCCGGAACAAAACCTTAAGGTGGGCATAGTGTCAGATCTTATGGTTGCAGATACTGCCATACTGGATGCTGAACTTACCTTAAAGCTGCCTGCTGCAGTAACCGCCAACACCGGGGTAGATGCCCTGTGCCATCTGATGGAATGCTATGTTTCCAAAAAACATACTCCCCTGACTGATGCCTTCTGTCTGCGCGGTATCGAGCTTGTAGGAAGATATTTGCGTAAAGCATACAGCAATGGAGAAGATAAGGAGGCCAGATCAGGAATGCTGCTTGCCTCATTCTTCGGAGGGGCGGCTATTGCAGGTTCAAGTACCGTTGCCATTCATGCCCTGTCCTATCCTTTAGGCGGCAGATTTCATATTCCCCACGGGCTTGCCAACGCCATTCTCATGCCCTATGTGATGGAGGAAAATGCCCCCTGCTGTTTAGAGCGTTATTTTGATATTGCCAAAGCCTACGGTCTTGATACCCACGGCAAGTCAAAAGAAGCCGTGGCAGATATGCTGGTTGCAGAGCTTTTTGAGCTTAATTCATTTCTTAACATAAGCTGCAATTTAAAAGAACGGGGCATAACCCTTGATTTGGCAGATGAACTTACCGACGCAGGATCCAAAGTCACGCGTCTTCTATCAAATAATCCAAAAGATTTGACTTTTGACCAAATGAAGCAGATCTACATCCGCCTCATCAAGGACAACAGTTAAATCCAACCCAAAAGGAAACACGATGGAACCAAAGAGCAAATACCCTGCAAAAAGCTTTGCGGTGCTGCCACTGAAGACAGCCTGCAAGGGCTTAAGGGGCCTTTTGGTTCTTATCACAAGACCCAAAAAGGGCACCTGCATGCAGGGGATCTTTTCCCCTGTCATGTCTTTTTTGTCATTAAACCTCGTGATGCACCATCAAACATACTGCAGAGGTTTAACGTTTTATTTAACTTGTCAAGGAGCAGATCCTAAAACTTACTTTCATGCACTGGAGGTTTAATTATGTTTAAAGCAAGCAGAGCTTTAACTTTATCGGCATTAGTAGGAATGCTGGCCGTGGTAGGATGCGGCGGAGGGGACAATAACAGCAGTGCTCAAAGCACTGCCCAATCATCGTCTGCTGCCGCCCCAGAGGCTCCTGCCAAAGTTGATCCCATTGTGATCCGTGTAGGTCACGATGCCCATCCCGGGGAGCCTTTTTATGCCGGAACTGAAAAATGGAAGGAACTGCTGGAAGAAAGGTCCGGCGGCACCATGATCCTTGAGCTTTATCCTTCAAGCCAGCTTGGCAGCAAGGATGATCTGCTGGATCAAATAGCAAGCGGCGAGGCTGTCAGCACTTTGGCAGACGGCGCCTATTTCTATGACCGCGGCGTCAAGGATTTCGGCATTGTTTTCGGACCCTACCTCTTTGATTCCTGGGATGAGGCCTACAAGCTTTATGAAAGCCCCTGGTATCAAGAGCAGGCCGATAAGCTTGCCCAAACTGCCAAACTTAAAATCCTTGCCTCCAACTGGCGCTTTGGGGTAAGACATACCCTCACTACCAAGCCCGTCAGGCAATTGTCCGATTTTAACGGCATCAAACTTCGTGTTCCCACCAATGTGATTCAGTTAAAGGGCATGGAAGTTCTTGGTACAGCACCTACCCCCATGGCTCTTGGTGAAGTTTATACCGCTTTGCAGCAGGGAACCATTGACGGAGTGGAAAATCCCGTGGCACTGCTTTATTACGGCAAATTCCATGAAGTAGCCAAATATCTGCTGCTTGACTCTCATGTCTACAACATTACCAATCTGGTAGTGGGCATTGACTTCTACAACAGCCTGACTCCCGAGCAGCAGCAGATGCTGTCAGAAACCTGCAGAGAGGCCGGGATCTATCAAAATGAACTTTCCGAGCAGTCAGATATTGAGTTAATCAAAACCATGCAGGAAGAAGGTGTGACAGTCATTGAGCCCTCCGAGGAATTTAAGCAGGAGCTTAGGGACGCCTCACGTAAATTCTACACTCTTCCTGACTTTAAGGACTGGAGCCCCAACCTGTATGACACAGTCAAGGCTGCCATGAAATAGTAAATGCACCCAGCTGACTGTAATCCTTCGGTTCAGTCAGCAGCAACTTATGTGAGCGCAACAAAATAAAATGAAAGACAAACTTAAAATTTTATCTAACCTGGATCTCATTATTGCATGCATAATTTTTGCAATTTTGGTTACGGTTACCTTTTTAGGTGTAATCATGCGCTACTTTTTCTCCAATCCGCTGCATTGGACCGAAGAAGTACAGCTGGGCTGCTTTTTATGGATTTCATTTCTGGGGGCAGGGGCGGCCTTCCGCTACGGAGCGCATGTTTCCATTGAAATGATTTTCGATCTTCTGCCAAAAAAAATTCAAATAATACTTGTTATCGTCAATTACATCATCTTGGTGCTGCTGTTTTCCTATGCTGCGGTATTGAGCTTTGAACTGGTCAAAATCATGTTTGATTTAAATAAGGCCACCTATATCCTGCAAATCCCAACCGGCATCATCAATATGGTAGTTCCCGTGAGCTGTCTTATTATGATTGTAGGATCCTCGATCCAGGCAGTAACGGAACTTAAAACCAAACTGGCGGAAACTAAGGAGTAGGATCATGGATTTAGCAATTTTCTTCAGCTGTTTTGGAATGCTGCTTTTTTTATTCATGCGCCTGCCGGTATTTGCCGCCATTTTGTCGGCTACTGCGATATATTTTCTGTTTCACGGTGAGCTTAATGCCGCCTTTATGATGCAGAGGGTAATCGCAGGAACCCAGTCCATCCCCCTGCTTGCGATACCGTTTTTCGTATGCGCAGGCGTATTCATGAATTATACCGGGGTAACCAAAAGGATCATTGACTTTTGTGAGGCCTTAATAGGAAATGTTATAGGCGGTATAGGCCATGTGACCGTTCTGGTTGCAACCATCATGGGAGGCTTATCAGGCTCCAACCTTGCTGATGCGGCCATGGAAGCTAAAATGCTGGTGCCTGAAATGAGAAAAAGAGGCTTTTCCAATGCATTTGCCTCAGTCCTGGTTGCCACTTCGGCCATCATCACCCCTTTGATTCCCCCCGGGATTGCCATGATCCTCTATGGCTCAATAGCAAATGTCTCGATAGGAAAGCTGTTTATAGCAGGCATAGGTCCGGGGCTTTTGCTGTGCGTCCTTTTGATGATGCTCGTTGCCATTATTTCCTACAAAAGAGGCTATAAAAGTGCTCATAAGGTGGATACCTCTTTCAAACGCGTGATGGCAACCTTTAAGGGGGCCTTTTTACCCTTGTGCCTTCCTATTGTCATAATAGGCGGTATCCGCATCGGCGCCTTTACTCCCACAGAAGCAGGGTCAGTTGCCATTGTCTACTCCCTGCTGCTGGGTCTTATCTACGGGGAGATGACCTTAAATAATATCTGGCAGGGCCTTAAGGAAACCGTGCTTACTTCGTCGGGGATCATGCTCATAGTAGGAGCAGCCTCAGCCTTTGCCTGGGTTTTGACCAGAGAGAAGGTGCCGCAGTATTTGACCAGCCTGTTTATTCACCACCTCAACAGTGCAGTGCTGTTTTTGCTGTGCGTGAATCTGTTTTTGATCCTCATAGGCATGTTTATTGAGAGCACCGCTGCCATGATCATTCTGGTGCCGCTGCTGGCGCCCATTGCCACCCACTTTGGTATTAATGAAATTCAATTTGCCATGGTGGTAATTTTCAACTTCTCAATAGGAGTGTTGTCACCGCCCATGGGCACCTTGATGTTTGTCACCTGTGCCGTCACCAAATGTCCCATGCTCAACTTCATAAAGGAGGCCGTACCCTTCTATATCCTGCTGGTAGTATGTCTGCTGCTGCTGACCTTTATCCCGGTACTGACCACAGGTCTTGTTGATCTGGTGTACTGACAAAGACGGTACAGTTTATGAAGGCGGATTTTTTAATTAAAAATGCCAATGTCATTTTTACTGATGAGGGCATCATAAAAAAGCAGGATCTCCTGGTAGTTTCAGGGAGCATGTATTTAACTTCCGAAACTGCCGTTGAGGCTGACACCATTATCGAAGGACAAGACCTTTATCTTGCACCGGGCTTTGTGGATCATCACTGCCATGTTTTTTACGGAGGATCGGATTTGGGGTTTCATCCTGATTCTGCCTCCTTCTGCCAGGGGCTTACAGCCATGGTTGATGCAGGAAGTGCAGGAGCGTCCAATTTCAAGGCCTTTTATCAGGCGGCAGCAGCCTCAAGTCTTACTAAAATTTATGCCTATCTTAATATTGCCTCAGAAGGGCAGATAGGGGAATACCGCCCGGAAAAAATCAGCCCCAAGCTTTTTAAAAAGGACAAAATTGCCGATCTTATAAAGCAGTATCCGTGCATCCGCGGTCTTAAGATCCGCTTTGACAAATCCTGCGTTCAAGATCCCGGGATCTGGGTGCTTGAAGCTGCCAAGGATCTTGCCATGGAACTTAAGCTGCCAATGGCGGTGCATATTTCCAACCATCCTGACCGGATTGAGGATATTTTAAAGGTACTTACAAAAGGAGATCTCATCTGCCATATTTACCAGAACCTTTGTGAGGGGATCCTCGATGGTAATGGCAGCATCCAAAAAGCAGTACTTGATGCTAAGGAAAAGGGAGTCATCTTCGAGTCTGCAGACGGCTTTGGAAACTGCTCCTTTAAAGTCCTCAAAAAGGCTGTATCGCAAAATTTTTATCCTGACGTTATCAGCACCGATTTGACAGCAGAAAAGGTCTTTACCAACAGAGGCTACGGTCTTATTTACACCATGTCAAAGTATCTTGCTTTCGGCATGAGCCTTATAGATATCATCAAGGCAGTCACCCTCACCCCGGGACGTTGTCTTAATCTTCCTGCAGGACTCATAGGCAACGGCATGACCGCCGATTTGACTCTTTTTAAGCTTGAGGATGCACAGGATTTTTATTTTACCGACTATGAAGGCGTCACACAGCCTGGTACAAAATTTATCGTGCCCCTTGCCGTCATTGCAGAAGGAAAGCTTGCCTACAGCAGTCATGAAATGATCAAAGAGCACCGTATTATAAGATGAGCCCATTTAAGACACCAAAATAATGCCGGTAAATCAATTGCCAACCAATTTGAGGACCGTAGAAGATTTTGAGCATATTTAATCTTTCTTTGTGAAGCTGCTTAAAATAAATCATTTTTTATTAATTTTGAGCAACCAATCACAATTTTTTTAGCGTTTTTAATCATAATGTTTTCGAGGTAATTGTTATTACCAAACTGTTACCTGTTGCAAACATCTGCACTTAAAGGAGAATTAAGATATGAAAGCTTTTGCAAAAGCTAAGCTGTGCGCCCTTGCAGCTGCGGTACTTTGTGTCTCGGCAGCGGCTGAGGCCAAATCCAGCCTGATGGTTGCCTATGCCGATCCTGAGGACTCTATTTTCGGCAAGGCAGCTGCTGCCTTTTCAGAAAAACTGACTGAGCTTTCAGGAGGGCAGATGTCCTGCATGATGTTCCCTAACGGGACTTTAGGAAGCATTTCTGAAATTCCGGCCATGCTGCAGCAAGGCACCTGTGACGTTTCTTTGATCGTTACCTCATCTCTTATGGATCTCTGCCCAGACATGGGAGTATTCGATCTGCCATTCCTGTTTTCCTCCTATGACGATGCCAGATCATCCATTAACGGAGAAGTGGGTTCTTACCTGACTGCAAAAATGGCAGAAGAAAATATGCATATTGCAAGCTGGCTTACCATGGGCTTCCGCGAAGTCACCTCCAACAAACCCATCAACAGCCTTGCTGACTTTAGCGGCCTTAAGATCCGCACCCAGTCCAATGAGGTACATCAGGACATCTTCAGCGCCCTGGGGGCCTCTCCTACCGTCATCAGCTTCTCGGAGCTTTACACTGCCATGGAACAGGGAACCGTGGATGCCCAGGAAAACCCCTATGTCAACATCTACAGCAATACCTACTACGAGGTCCAAAAATACTTGGTTGAATCAAATCATGTCTTCCAGGTTGCCGCGCTTTTGATCTCCAAACCCACCTATGACGGACTGACCGATGAGCAAAAAGGCTGGATCAATGAAGCTGCCGCCTACGCTGCCGATGTTGAGTGGGAAGCTACCATGGCTGACAACGAAACAGCAAAACAAGGCGCCATTGACGCGGGGATGACCTTTGTGGCCCTGGATCATGAAGAGCTTCTTAAGGCAACTTCAGGGGTATATGAAAAATATTCAGATCGATACAGCACCATTCTCAAGATGATGGGCAAATAAGTCCTGATCTAATGGAATGAAAACTCAATTTTGGTTTACCAATGCCAGAAGATGGCAGCGAGGGAGCGCCTATGTTGTATCAAGCCTATAAAGCTCTTGTCAGACTTAGTAATGTACTGTTTGCCATAGAGAAAATTTTCCTCTTTGCAGCAGTATTTGTGGTAGTAGCCGTAAATTTTGCCAATGTCTGCCTGCGCTATCTGGCATCCTACAGCCTCAATTACTGCGAGACGCTGAGTGTCGCGCTTTTTATGTTCATGGTACTCATAGGGGCCAACCTTGCTATCAAGACTGACTCAGAGATCAAGATTGAGTTTTTCAAATCCCAAAACCCCAAAAAAGACGGGCTTTTAAAGATAGTTCCGGATCTGCTTTGTCTTGTCACCATCATAGTATGCCTCCTGGGCCTTTTTGATACCATAGAGGCCGTAATGCGCAACAAACAGCGCCTTACCCCGCTGCCCGTTTATACCTACCATGTCTACATTGTTATGACCATAGGCTTTTTCCTGGCCCTGATTGACAGGATGATCCTGACTTTAAAGCACAGCTGTCAAATTTTCGGGTTTGAGATCAAGGATGAGGTAGCTTCAGCATGAGCCCGATTATTATTCTGCTTGTAGTTTTTGCCGTCACTCTTATTATAGGAGTGCCCTTTGTCTGGAGTCTTACCATCTCCTGCCTTGCCACCATATGCCTTATCAACGGCTTTCCCGTTATGACCGTAGTACAGAAAATGTACAACGGCGGCGCCCGCTACACCCTGCTTGCGATCTTCTTTTTCATGCTGGCAGGATCAATTATGCAGCACGGCGGGATATCCACAAGGCTGGTGGAGTTCTCAAAAGCCTGCCTGGGGCATGTAAGAGGCGGCCTGTCCATTGTGGTGCTGGCTGTGTGTATGATGTTTGCCGCCCTGTCGGGATCTTCAATAGCCACGACGGCAGCCATAGGCGGCATGCTCTATCCTGAGCTGGTAAAGGCCAATTATCCTAAAGGGTACTCAGCAGCCCTGCCGATTGCAGGAGGCACTTTAGGTATTGTGATTCCCCCTTCCATTGTATTTGTAGTCTATGGGGCTATCACCGGCACCTCCATATCAAAGCTTTTAATGTCAGGGGTGATCCCCGGGCTTATGGGCGGTATCTTCATGTGTATGTATGCCTATTACTATGCCCGCAGACACAACATTCCAAAATCCAATGAGTTTTCGCTTAAAAGACTGGTTACAGCAACCAAAAATGCGATCTGGGCGCTGCTAATGCCAATTATCATTTTGGGAGGCATTTATACCGGCATTTTCACCCCGACAGAATCGGCTGCAGTTGCCGTCGTCTACGGTCTTTTTGTGGCAGTTTTTATTCACAGGGAATTGACCCTTGCAAAGCTTAAGGCCATTGTGATTGATGCGGTAAAGGGCACTGCCAATATTCTGATGATCATCATGGCAGCTTCGCTTTTTGGCTATGTCCTTACCATCTATCAGGTACCGACACTGTTTACCAATGCCGTAAGCTCCTTTATTACAGGAAAATACTCGTTCTTACTGTTCTTAAATATCCTGCTGCTCTTTTTGGGCATGATTATGGACTCAGGAGCGATAATCCTAATCTTAGCGCCCCTTATCTACAATATGGCAGTAAGCTACGGCATTGATCCTGTTCATCTTGGGTGCATTATTGTCTTTAACCTTGCAGTAGGTCAGGCAACGCCGCCTTTTGGCAACTGCCTTTTTGCAGCTATTCCTGCTACCAAACAGGATATCGTAACCCTGGCCAAAAATGCCTTACCCTTTGTGTTCATTCTTTTTGCCACGGTACTTTTGGTCTCCTATGTCCCGATTTTTGCAATGCTGCTGCCCAACATGATGTAGGTTCTTAATGAAGTACGATTTTATTATCAAAAACGGCCTGGTATTTGACAGCATCAATGGTACTTTCAACCGTGAAGATGTGTACGTATCAAAGGGCCTTATTGTAAAAAACAAAGATTCTGAGCCTGCCGATGCTGCAGATATCATCGATGCCTCAGGAAAGTATGTCCTCCCGGGGCTTATAGATGAGCATCTGCACCTTAATCTTTATGGCAGCATCATAGGTGCCAACGGGGATCTGATGTGTATTCCCAACGGCATCACCTCAGCCTGCGACGGAGGCACCTGCGGGGCATCCAATTTCAGGCAGTTTTTAAACAACTGTATTGACCGCTATGAGGCCTCTACCTATTCATATCTTAATGTGCAGACTTTCGGCAACAAAAGCCTGTGCCTTCATGAAGAAGATCATGATCCTGATGACTTCAGGGAAGATCTCATAGAAGAATTATTTTTTAAATACCCGAAAGTTCTGAGGGGACTTAAGGTAAGAATGTGCCTTGGCACCTTAGGAGCCCAGCTTGGGCTCTCCCCGCTTATCAAGGCAAAACAGATCTCTGAAAATTTAAAGGCCAAAGGCCTCTTCTGCCCCCTTGTGGTTCATTATGACAATCTGCCTGATAATGTCAAAGTAGCAGATCTTTTCGATCTGTTAGGCCCCGGAGATATTGTGGCCCACGTGTTTCAGACCAAAAAAGAGACTATCTTCAATCAAGATGGCAGCATCAAGGATGAGGTCCTTAAGGCACAAAAGCGCGGGGTTATCATGGATGACTGCCACGGCAGGGTGCACTGGAGCTTTGATACTCTTAAACTTGCCGTCAAAAACGGCTTTGCCCCCGACATTATCAGCAGCGATACCGTAAGGGTCAGCGAATATATAAGACCCGGGTTCTCCCTGCTGTATGCTATGGCAGCCCAAAGTGCGGCAGGTCTTTCTCTTGAGCAGATCTTACAGGCAGTTACCATAAATCCTGCAATAGCTCTTGACATAGCCGATAAGGCAGGAGTAATTGCAGAAGGCAGAAGTGCAGATCTTGGAATTTTTGATATTAAAGATCATGAAGGAATGCTCAAAGATTTTTATGGCGGAAAGGCAAAATATCATAAGATTTTCGTGCCTCTTTTGACCATGAAATCAGGCAGAATTGCCTTCAGACAGATTTTCTTTTAGGTCAAAACCTTGTTTGGGTTTTGGCACGTAAGGCCGACCCTTAAGCGATCTGCTTGATAAAGACTCCTTAAGTAGTTAGAGACTAAATCCCCGCCTTAAGGCGGGGATTTTTTAACTTGATGCTTTAAAGCTTAAAAAGCTTTTAATAGAAACAGGGACAGGCTCCTACATCATGCCGCCCATGCCGCCCATTCCTCCCATGCCGCCTGGGGCCGGAGCTTCAGCTTCCTTCTTGGGGGCATCGGCTATCATGCACTCTGTGGTGATCATCAAGCCTGCAATGGAGGCAGCATACTGTAAGGCGCTGCGGGCAACCTTGGTAGGATCCAAAATTCCCATTTCCATCATGTCACCGTATTCCTCAGTAGCGGCATTGTAGCCGAAATTGCCCTGACCTTCGCGGACACGATTGGCAACCACTGAAGGCTCTTCACCGGCATTAGCCACGATCTGGCGCAGCGGAGCTTCCATGGCACGCAGGGCAACCTTGATGCCGACATTTTGATCTTCATTATCACCCTTCATGCCGGCAAGCTTGGAAGCAGCACGAACCAGGGCAACACCGCCTCCGGGGACCACACCTTCCTCAACGGCAGCGCGGGTGGCATGCATAGCATCCTCAACGCGGGCCTTCTTCTCCTTCATTTCAACTTCGGTGGCAGCACCGACCTTGATGACGGCAACACCGCCTGAAAGCTTGGCAACGCGCTCCTGAAGCTTCTCACGATCGTAATCAGAGGTGGACTCTTCAATCTGCTTTCTTATCTGGGCAATACGATCTGCAATGGCAGCCGAATCACCGGCACCATCAATAATGGTGGTGTCATCCTTGGTGATAACAACGCGCTTGGCAACACCCAAATCATCCAGGGTGGTCTTCTCAAGCTCCATACCGATCTCTGATGAAATCACTGTGCCTGCAGTTAAAATGGCAATATCCTGCAGCATAGCCTTGCGGCGGTCACCAAATCCGGGAGACTTGACGGCGGCAACCTTGACAATGCCTCTCATATTGTTGACAACCAATGTGGCCAAAGCCTCACTTTCAACATCCTCGGAAACTATCAGCAGAGACTTGCCGGCCTTGGCAACCCCCTCAAGAATTGGAAGAATATCGCGGATGTTGGAGATCTTCTTGTCGCAAAGCAGAATATAGGGATTCTCAAGCTCAACGGTGGCAGTGTCAGCCTTGTTGATGAAGTAAGGTGACAGATAACCTCTGTCAAACTGCATACCCTCTACGGTATCGAGCTGATCTTCAAGCCCCTGGCCGTCCTCAACGGTAATAACGCCGTCACGGCCGACTTTTTCCATGGCATCAGCAATGAGATTGCCCACGGTAACATCGGCATTTGCAGAAATGGTACCGACCTGAGCTATGGACTTCTTGTCCTTGCATTCTACGGAAATCTTCTTCAACTCTTCAACGGCAGCGGCAACAGCCTTGTCGATACCGCGCTTTAAATCCATGGGATTCATACCGGCTGCTACGGACTTAAGGCCCTCGAAGACAATGGCCTGTGCCAGTACGGTAGCGGTGGTAGTACCGTCACCTGCAGCATCATTGGCCTTAGAAGCTACTTCCTTGACCATCTGGGCGCCCATGTTCTGGAATTTGCCTTCAAGCTCTATTTCCTTGGCTACTGTCACCCCGTCCTTGGTAATCACGGGGGCACCGTAGCTTTTATCCAAAATTACATTGCGGCCCTTAGGACCTAAAGTAACCTTAACGGCATTGGCAAGAGTGTTGACACCCTCAAGCATCTTGGCGCGGGCGTCATTACCGAAAAATACTTCTTTAGCTGACATTTTGTATCTATTTCCTGTTTTCTATAATGTTATTCACTGACCACTGCGAGAATATCGCTTTCAGAAAGAATGATGACATCTTCACCGTCCAAACGTTCTTTTTTGGTGCCGTAGCCTTCATTATAAATAACGGTATCGCCTTCCTTGACGCTCATGCTGGCAAAGCTGCCATTCTCAAGCATTCTGCCCTTGCCAACTGCAACAACCTTACCACGGGTTGACTTCTCAGCGGCGCTGCCTGTCAACACGATTCCGCCTTCAGACTTGCTCTCCACCTCAAAAGGCTTAACGATTACACGATCGTACAATGGAACTAATTTCATGGGGAAAACTCCAGTAAGGCACATCCGTGCCCTTTAAAACTCTCAGCAGGCTAACTTAAAAAGGCCTGGCCAAATTACTCAGGATTTCACAATCCAGTCAACACTAAGACAAATGGGGACATGACAAAATAAATTCAAGAGCCGGGGCAAAAATTTTTTTATTTTTATAAGTTGCAGTACTTTCAAATAATTACCTCAAAAAAACCTCTTAGGTCTGATCTTTTAAAGTAAGGCTTTTATTGCAGCATTTGGGCCTGGTCAACTGACAAATTTCTAGCAGGATCCCTTATCTTTATTCAATAACGAGAGCAATGCCAAGCCTTTTACGGTCAAAACATGCTTTTGACGTGGATGACGCGGCTTATCAGGATAAAGTAATGACACAAATCCACTGTCTTGTGCCGGATTAATGTAGTATTCAAGCAGATTTTTCCGATCTTTAAGATGCAAAAACTCCAAAATCTCTTTGATACTCAGCTTGTTTTCTCCTATCACAGTTACCAATTTCTGAACATTGATATTGTCTGTATATAGTTTATTTACCTTACTTGTGGGGGTGCTTGTGGGGGTGCTTGTGGGGGTG
>CAYNSI010000033.1:0-15376 GCA_964399665.1 uncultured Enterobacterales bacterium
TTGCGGTACCGCCGTTTTGGTTTGGAAGTTCCACAGCTTTAGGATTACTTGCAGCTGGGTATCAAAAAGATAGCCCTTGGTGTGCACTAACACCTCCTTCACTGCTTGGAGCATTGTAAATACGGGTTTGAAGATTCTTAAGAGTAAGAAGCTTGCGAATGGCTTTAGGCTCTGAAAAATTCAAATAGCTGCTTGTCAAGATCCTGCCAAGTATGCCAGATTTTTCCAATTCCTGCAAAGTCATGAGCAGAGGCTCCAGCCCGCTCATGGTGATGAAAGCTACTGCAATGGAAAAACTGTCACATCTTTCAAGCTCATGGAGGATATCATCACGAACTTTATGCTTGCCTGGCATGTTGCAAAGTAATGTGGTTTTAAGGGCAGGGGAAGCAGTGTTATGCTTGTCCACAAATGAGGTTATAAGGCTGCCTTCAAGACTTACAACAGGATCTTGTTTGTAATTCTGAAAAGAAGGATTTGAAAAGTTGTCGCTGCCGCCAATTATTGAAAACATGTGCTTTAGCATACAGCTAATGGTGCTGCAGCGCAAGGCGTTGACAATAAGGGCTTGTGTAAGGTTACAGTTTCAAACCTGACCAAGCACACGCCTCATAACACACTTTTTAAGACACCTGGATTATCCGAGCAAAAAGAGGTTTTAACCCTAAGGCTTAAGATTGTAGATTTTAAGCACGGTTTTGCTGATAAATTCTAAGATCACCTCAAAGTCCTCTTCAGAGTATTCCCCGTCCTCATCCACTCTTGTGATCTCACTTAGGGTAATAATATCGTCCATAACTTTACTATTGTTGTGGGAACTGCCATCCCTTTTAAAGGGCAGGGAAAGAGAACAGCCGTAGCAAAGGGCACTTAAGGCTGTAAGTTTTTCCCTGTTATCATCAGGCCATATGAAGTAAATTTTGCCCTGTTTAAGAGCCTTTTGGGCATCAATACTAAGCTCGGTTATCATGGCAATAAGAGAGCCCGGCAGAGGTTCGCCGCCGTTTAAAATATCAGAGATCTTGTCCCTAAGCTCCTTTGACCCTTCTTCAAAGCCGTTTGCAAGAAGCCCTAAAATAACGCCTAAAAATACCGGTGGTGAGTCGTCACTGCCCTCTTGCTGCAGTAACTTTTGATAGTCATGGTAACGTGATGTACTCATCTGATCCCTCAATTATTGAGCTCTAATGCGCTGTATTATATAATGCCCCGGACTTGTTATTGTTCGCCTAATATAGAGAATTCTTTAATGCATCCAATGCTTAACATCGCAGTACGTGCAGCACGATCTGCAGGAAATATTATTGCAAGATACATAGGACATCTGGAAAGTTTTACCGTTGAGGAAAAACACAAGGACGATCTTGTTACCTCCATAGATCGCGATTGCGAAAAGCTCATTACCTCAGTCCTCCTCAAATCTTATAGAGATCACAGTGTCCTCGGTGAGGAAAGCGGGGTGCAGGGTGCTGCGGACTCAGAATATCAATGGGTCATAGATCCTATCGACGGCACTACCAATTTTGTAAAGGGGATCCCTCATGTAGGAGTATCAATAGGCTTGAGGCACAAGGGCAGACCCCTTTTGGGAGTAGTATTTGATCCTATTTTAAATGAAATGTTCACCGCAGCCCGCGGAGAAGGCGCCTCTTTAAACGGCAGGCGTATCAGGGTAGGAGAACTCAGAGGGGTGGACGGTGCCATTGTTGCCACCGCTTATCCTGTACGTTATAGAGAACGTATGGATGCCTTTTTTGATCTTTCAAGAAGATTGGTTGACAACACCGCTGATATAAGGCGCACTGGCTGTGCATCACTGGATCTGTGTTATGTTGCCTGCGGCCGTTTTGACGGCTATTTGGAGCAGGGATTAAAGCCGTGGGATTTTGCTGCAGGTGAAGTCATCGTGCGTGAAGCAGGCGGATTGGTTACCGATTTTATGGGAGAGGAGTCTTACAGTAAAACTGGTAATATCATCTGTGGTAATCCAGCCGTGGTAAAGGGGATCCTCTCCAAAGTCTGCCAAGTCCCCAGGGTGGATGCCGTCCTGCGCTAAAATTTATCAATTGCGGCGTAAAACCCTCGCTTCAGCGATGGGGATATAAGCCGCTCTCGCGAAAGCGGGACATGTTTTTGCTTGCGTTATATCGGTATGCTGTAAAATTCTCTACATAGGGTAGGACAGACCCGAAACTACGCTCGTCGATAAGGTGTGAGACCTTCTGAAGCAAAAAACAGTGGGCCGTGATGGGAGAAGCGAGAATCCCCCGCCTTTAGGCATGGGGAGTGTCAAAGGACAGACAATTTTAAGTCTGCAAGTGGATCTTAATTTTAGATGTCGTGGCTTGAGCGTACCCCTTCAACGATATAGACTGTCATTGACCAGATCGTCAGCACGGTTGCAACTGCCAGCATCCCGATAGCAGCGTAGATAATAGGCTCGTTTGGCCGCCATATCAATCCTGCAATTGCAATCATCTGTATGGTTGTCTTCCATTTGCCGATCCAGTTGACAGCAACTTTCTGCCTTTTGCCGATTTCCGCCATCCATTCGCGCAGGGCAGATACTACTATTTCCCTTGAGATGATTACTATAGCCGGTATCGAAACACACAGATTGATGCCATAGTAATATTCTTTAGAATGCACCGAATAGTATTCGACGATCAGAACCAGGGCGGTACATACAATAATTTTGTCGGCCACAGGATCCAAAAAAGCGCCGAATTTGGTAGTTTGATGCAGTGTTCTTGCAAGGTAGCCGTCCAACAGATCCGTAAGTGCAGCGATGATAAAAACGAATGCTGCAAGAAGATTTGATCGTGGCGTAGGCCAGTAAAACAAAGCCACGAAGACCGGGATCATAATAACGCGAAGCAGCGTCAGAATGTTCGGCAGATTCATATATGGAAAACCTTGTGAAAGATATCAAGTCCCAGGGATCTTTTGCAGGAATTATAGCAGAGCGCTCAAATGTTTGTTTCAGGCTTGAACCAAAGACATTGTGATCTATATGTCGTTTTAAAAAGGTTTTACGCTATTTTGGTATTATCATGCTGTTTTTAATAAAACTTTTTAAGGCAGAAAAGAGCGGCAGATTACGCTGTGCCAACAGATGGATCAAGGATAAGGGCAGTTCCATTACAACTTAATGCGCTCAGGAGAACTTATTTTACTAAATGCATTTTACCGGTTTGGGAAGACCTGCAAGCTTTGCCGCGCTTTTGGCAGCTCCGTCGGGGAAAAGCACTGCCAAGGTAATTGAGTCAGCAAGATCATTTCGGCCTTCTTTTTTTAGCAAGGCAATAAGACTGCGCATCGCAGGAGTGGTTGCATACTCCTGATAGTACCTGCGTACGGCATTAATTACTGTAAGGTGATTTTCGGTAAGTTCAAGTCCCATTGATGAGGCAATGACATGCATAACTTCAGGTGACCACTCTTCCCTGGAAATCAGAAAGCCTTCATCATCGGCCCTGATAAATTTACCTGATACTTCATAGTTCATTATTAGTTCTGATGATGCAACAGGTGTCCCATGCGGGATCCTTTGGTATTAAGGTATGCTTCATTATATTCGTTTCGGCCGTACTCTAAAGGTTCGCGGCTTGTCACATTGATCCCAAATGAAGTAAGTTCATCTATCTTTTGAGGATTATTAGTCATCAGGATCACGCTGGTAAAGCCCATTTCCTTCATCATGGTGGCACAAACTCCATAATGTCTGCCGTCTGAGGGAAATCCCAGGCTCAAATTGGCATCAACAGTATCCAATCCTTCATCCTGCAGGCGGTAGGCTCTGATTTTGTTAAAAAGGCCGATGCCGCGGCCCTCCTGTCGCATGTAAAGCAGGGCACCGCGTCCGCGTTGGGCTATCTTCTCTAAGGCAGCATCAAGTTGAAAGCCGCAGTCACAGCGCAGGGATCCGAGCACATCACCTGTCAGGCACTCAGAATGGATCCTGGTCAATACCGGCTGCCCGTTTGCAAGATCTCCCATAAAAATCATGGCGTGATCCTCAAGATGTGAATCCCGGAAGATTACGATGTTAAACATGCCATGCTTGGTAGGCAGGCGGGCTGGGGGAGATTTTTGCAGTTTCTGTGACAATTTGACCAACCTTTTGCGTTAACAGAGGCAGATTATACCTTAACTATAAATTAGCAGCTGTTCTTAAAACTTCTTACCAGTTTCCTTAAGAAAGCAGGTCATGATGGCAGGCCCTGGATTGCGGGCCTGCAAAGATGAAGGCTACTCAAGGTCGCGATTTAACCTGCGCGGCCGCGGGGGTTCCGTTTCACTGGATGTAGTGGTTACTACGGCAGCCCTGTTCTCTTCATCCTCATCATCCTGAGCATTTATAGAACCAGGCTCAACATCATCGTCTATTTCATGGCTTAGGATATCTTCTGCAGATGGGGAAAAGATATCGCCGTCATCTGCCTGCTGATGTCCTCTTGGGGCATCTTTGGGGGGAGTGGCAGTATCATCAGTTACAGTCTGCTCTTTTATCTCCACATAAACTAAGCTTTCATCCGATTCTGTCATGACAGCATGTGCCTTTTCACTTGGAACATTTGCCTCTAATGAGTCATCCGAAGTTTCATCTGCGGCTGTTTTTAAGGCTTTTCCGGCAACTTTTTTAGGGCGGCCTCTGCGTTCTTTTTGTTTTAACTTGATGCTGTTTTCAGTATCGCTGCTGCTCACATCAGGAACTTCATCAAGCTGATTTTCCTCTTTTTCATGAGCCATCATGGCAGCAGCAAATTCAGCCTGTTTGGCCTCTTCGAAGGCTATCTCGTATAAAGGCTCCATAACAGCGCGGTTTACAGCTCCTGCAATTTCAGACTCATTTTCAGAAATCACGGCTATAAGGTCTTTTTTATTGGCGCGGGATTTTTTCACCGCAGTTTTACGCTCCTTATCTCTTAAGGTTTTGGATCTTGCTTTGGCAGTTGCGGACGTTTTGGAGCTGCTAGGCTTTTTGGCCTTAAGTTCATCCCCAGAGGAAGCATCATCTGCAGGCTCCTTGCTGTCGGTTGCAGTCATAGGGGCATATCCTATGTTTTGGGCTCCTGAAAGTCCTCCAGCCTTACCTGAGATGGCAAGCCTGCCGTGCTCATACTCACGCATAGGATATACTCCGCCAAAGGTCGGACGTACATCCAAAGGCTCGCTTATACCATCAATAAAGGCCACATCCTGTACCTGTGACAGACCGCCTGCTCTTTCTGCAGTAACAAAGGCAGCCTCTTCATATTCAAAAGGTTGTATCTGACGTTGGTCGAATGAGACTGCAAAGTCGGTGCCTTCGGCCATAGGAGCATCAACATAGTGGCGTTCAAGAGGCTTATAGCCTTTGGTTACCTTATGCTCGGGTGTGGCTGCGGCAAAAAGCCTTGCCTGAGCCAAGGCAATGGACTTTGGAGCCTCCTTTCTTGATGAAGAAGAGTCCTCTAAACTGCGGACTTGACGCGGTTTTCTTTCCCTGGTGGTCTCGCTTTTTGGTGCGCGCGGTTTTCTTGGCTTCCGCTCCTGCACGCTACTGCGGCTGGTTTCTAAACCATCAGCTGCAGCAGAGCTGCTGCTTTTTAGGTCACGTTTTTCAGCTGTACGTCTTGGCGAGGTACGAGACTGACTGCGGCGGTTAGCAGTCCTTCTTTCGCTGCCTGCGCTGCTTTTGCGGGATTTTTTCTGAGAAGTTTCCTGCTCTTTTTCTGCTTTCTCATCGGAACTGAATAAAGACAAGAAGCGTGACAGCAAAGATGGCTTTTTCTCTTCCTTTTTAGGCTCTGCAGGCGGCTTTGGCGCCAGAACAGTAAGATCTCCTGAGATTACAGGCTCCAGGACTTTTTCCTGGATCTTCTCTCCATTGGGGGACTGAGACTTGAGCAGGTTATTTTTGAAGTCTTTGTTGGCAAGTCTCTTCCTGTCTTTGAGTACCGATACTGAAGAGTCATAGAAGCCAGGCTGCGATCCGCCTATAAGACGCTGTACCTCAAATTGAGGGGCCATCATGTACTGATCTGGAATAATGGATACCTTGATGTGGTTGCGTTTTTCTATATCTTCTATTTGCTGACGCTTTTCATTGAGGATAAATGTCGCAACCTCAACAGGGGCGAGTGCAAAAACATCACCGGTATTCTTGTGAGCTTCCTCCTCCACAAGACGCAGGATGGAGATCGCAAGTGATGAGGTATTACGAACCGTCCCCTGACCATGACACATCGGGCAGACATGAGCCGATGATTCCTCCAGGGAGGGACGCAGCCTTTGACGAGACATCTCAAGCAGGCCGAAGCGGGATATTCTGCTGAACTGAATTCTGGCTCGATCCTGGCGTACAGCCTCACGCATGCGGGTTTCAATTTCACGCTGATTCTTAAGCGGAGTCATGTCAATAAAATCAACGACAATAAGTCCGCCGATATCTCTTAGTCTTAATTGACGGGCAATTTCTTCGGCAGCTTCTATATTAGTCTGTAATGCCGTTTCCTCAATATCACCGCCTTTGGTAGCTTTAGAAGAGTTTACGTCAATTGACGTCAATGCCTCGGTAGGATCAATGACAATGGCACCGCCTGAGGGCAGTCTTACCTCACGTTGATAGGCTGACTCTATCTGGCTTTCAATCTGGAATTTGGAAAAAAGCGGGATGGCACCGGTGTACAGATGAACTTTTTGAGTAAATTCCGGCCTGACTATTTCTATATGATGACAGATTTGATCATAGACACTGCGGTCATCAACTATGATCTCGCCGATGTCAGGACGCAGATAATCTCTTACTGCCCTAAGGGCAATGGCAGATTCCTGGTGGATTAAAAAAGGTGCCGGCCTGCTGGCTGCAGCATTTTTAATCATTTCCCACAATTTGGTCAGGATTGTCAGATCCCATTCTAATTCCTCGGCGCTCTTGCCGACACCGGCGGTGCGTACAATAACGCCCATGCCGCTGGGGATCCTAATGCCTTCAAGAGCCTGCTTAAGCTCGATACGCTCTTCACCTTCAATGCGGCGGGAAATTCCTCCGGCACGGGGATTATTGGGCATCAGTACCAGGTAGGAGCCTGCTAAGGATATGTAGGTGGTTAATGCAGCACCTTTCTGCCCGCGTTCTTCCTTTTCAACTTGTACAATAACCTCCTGTCCTTCCTTAAGAATGGTTTTCAGTGAGTTGTAATCGGAAAAGTTAGTGCCCTGGGGATAGTATTCCCTGGCAATTTCCTTGATAGGCAGGAACCCGTGACGGTCTGTACCGTAATCGACAAAGGCTGCCTCAAGACTGGGTTCAACCCTGGTTATGCGTCCTTTGTAGATGTTGGCTTTTTTGTTGGTATGTTGAGGAGATTCGATGTCAAGATCATAAAGCTTTTGACCATCGACTAAGGCCACACGAACTTCCTCATGCTGTGTGGCATTGATTAGCATTCTTTTCACTGGAAAAGATCCTTTTTAGTACCAGGATTTAAAAAGCAGGCAGGGCACATTGGAGTGCAGCATAAAACTTACCCTAAAAGGCATACAAACTATAAGGATCCTAATCTTAGGATCCGGACCATGCAGAGATCGGTTAACCGATGTGGAAGGTCAAGACTACCGAACTTTTTAAATCTAAATTTTGTTATACCAAGCTTAAAGTATGCGCACCTAACTTCCCGGGGAAGAGGGGATAACTAAAAGCAAACAGCGGCATGGTCCCTTTATCCTGACATAAGCTTTGATATCCAAACTTCAGGACGCAGGAGCATCTCCTGCAAGGTTCCAGGCCGTACATGGCAGGGGACATGAATAAAAGCCTCCGTACCGGGCCACTATTATGCTTCAAAAATATTAAGCATACAAGACAGGGCCGGTATTTAGCAGGAAATTAGGCGGTTAAGCGCTAAAGTGTGCAAATTACAGGACAGTTGCGGCAAAAATAAGACCGTCTTGGACGGCCTTACTTTTTTACAAATTTTCATTCACAAAGATGCTATATGCCTTAAGCATTATTCGCAGTCTTTTTTAGGCGTTCTGCCCTTTTGCAAGCTGCTGCAGTGAAGACAAAGTCAGAGGAGCTGTTTAAGGCAGTTTCGGTTGAATCCTGCAATACCCCGATAATAAAACCAATACCAACTACCTGCATGGCGATGTCATTGTTGATGCCAAACAGAGAGCAGGCAAGAGGAATCAGCATAAGCGAACCGCCTGCAACTCCCGATGCTCCGCAGGCGCATAACACTGCTGAAATACACATCAAAAGGGCTGAGGCCAGATCGATTTGGATCCCCAGAGTATGAACAGTCCCCATGGTCAGAACCACGATGGTAACGGCAGCCCCCGACATGTTGATGGTGCATCCTAAGGGGATGGATATTGAATAGGTATCGCGGGGCAGTTTCAATTCTTCGCACAAAGCCAAATTAACCGGCAGGTTGGCAGCAGAAGATCTCGTGAAGAAGGCCGTTATTGCAGAGCGGGTCAGGCTTAGGAAAATCAAGGGGTAGGGATTTTCACGGGTGGTTATAAAAACAAGAAGGGGGTTTATCACCAAAGCTACGATAAACATGGTTGATAACAGAACCACAATAACATGCAGATAGCTTAAAAGGTTGCTGAATCCGCCTTCTGCCGTAGCAGAGCTGTATACCAGTCCCATAACTCCCAGGGGGGCAAAGCGTATTACGATGCGGACCACTCCTGATACCGACTGGGCCAAATCTTCAAGGACCTTTTTGGTGTTGTCATGGGTTGCGCGGAACATCAATCCAAGACATATAGCCCAAATAAGGATAGCAATGTAGTTGGCTTCCATCAGGGCTGTGACCGGATTGTCAATGGCCTGATTAATAAAGTTCAACAGCACTTCGTCAATACCCTGTGGCGCTGACATTTCCTGTGCTCCGGCAGACAAGATCCCAAAAGTGCTCGGAAACAGGTAGCTCATTATAAGAGCCAGGGTTGCTGCGCAGGCCATCGACACAAAATACAGCACTAAAATAGTCTTCATGTTGCTCTGGGCTCCAACATGGTGCCTTGCAATGGCCGCTGAGACCAGCACAAATACCAAGATGGGGGCAACGGATTTTAGGGCTTTAACAAAAAGATTGCCGAAGGTGGGAATAACAGTGTCATCCCATGGCATTACAATTGCCAAAATGATACCTAAAATAAGACCAATGATGATCTGAAGGATAAATGGTACCCTGTTCAGGGTTTGAACCAGCGGTGCATGGGGATTATTCGGCTCTAACATAATGTCAACTCTTAACTTAATTAATCCTAATTTACATGTTGTTCATCTACAGCCGGCAAAAAAAATTGCAGTGTGACAATTTACGCCGACAATTATAAGCAATCTGCCATAATTTGCAAAATATTACGACAAGATCAAGAAGTTAGCAGGTAATTAAACCTTGATGCACGATAAGGTACGCGACGAGAAAATTCTTAAAGGAGATTTGGTTTTCCAAGCAAAATCCAGCAGGAACCTTATTTTTCCACGAAGCGTATTAATGAGTTAAAAGAGCTGTCAAGATCTCCTTCCAGATCATGCTCATCAGATCCTGTGATCTTAACCTTCGCTATTTGGCCAATTTTAAGCTCTTTGGCATTTTGAATATAAATTACGCCGTCAACATCCGGGGCTTCATATTTGGAGCGTCCTACGGCACAGCCTTCATCAGTGACTTCATCGATAATGACATCGCAGGTATTACCGATACGCTTTTTTAATTTAGCAGAGGAGATCTTCTCCTGCAGGGCCATCAGTTCGCCCGCTCGCTGCTCTGCTACGTGCTCGGGCACGGCATCAGGGAAGGTATTAGCCCTTGCGCCCTCCACCCTTGAGTAGGGAAAACATCCTACTCTATCAAGTTGTGCCTCTTTTAAAAAATCCAAAAGCTCTTTGAAGTTTTCGTCTGTTTCCCCGGGAAAGCCTACGATAAAGGTTGAGCGTATGGCAAGATCAGGACAGATCTTACGCCATGACTCGATGTTTTTGAGAGTTTGTTCGATATCCCCGGGTCTTTTCATGCGGCGCAGTATTTTTTTGCTAACATGCTGCAGCGGGACATCAAGGTAGGGCAGGATCAATTGATCTCTCATCAGCCTGACAAGTTCCGTTACCTCCCGTGATGGATACACATAGTGCAGACGTACCCACATATCAAGCCTGCCAAGCTCACGGCATAGTGAGGTTATGTTATTACCATCCTTAAGATCGCTGCCATAATCGGATGAATCCTGAGCAATAACCAGCAATTCCCTGACTCCACGGGATTTAAGATCGTAAGCTTCCCTGAGGATATCATGGGGTCTTCTGGAACGCAGGGTACCGCGCAGCGAGGGGATTATGCAAAAAGTACAGCTGTGACGGCAGCCTTCTGCTATTTTTAGGTAGGCATAATGATTTGGGGTCAATAAAATCCCTGACCCATGCAGCTTTTGAACCCTCTCATTGGGAGGATGGCCCAGTAGTTTTACTATTTCCCTTAACACTGCAGCACGTCTGCCGGGACCGAAAACCTTTAGGACCCGGGGGCAGTGTGAGGTAATGGTTTCAGGACGGGCACCAAGACAGCCCATGACAATAACCTTCCCATTACTGTTTAAGGCTTCTGTTATGGCGTCAAGTGACTCTTGTACCGCAGGATTTATAAAGCCGCAGGTGTTTACGACTACAAGATCACAGTCATCGTAACTTGCGCTTATCTCATAGCCCATGGCCACGAGTGCTGAGGTAAGGCGCTGGGTATCGACAAGATTTTTGGCACAGCCAAGAGATACCAGTCCTATGGTAGGTACGCTTTGCATGTTTGTGATGATGGTGGTCAAAAGGCCCTAAAGGGCCTCTTGTTGCGGTTTCTTAGGATAATCAAGATACAATCTTCAAACTTTAAAGGCAGCCTCAAGCTGCGGTACTACCTGCTTTTTTCTGCTCATAACCCCGGGAAGCCACATTCTATCTGATGGGGTGGTTCCCATAGCATTGGTGATTACTGAAGGATCATCAGATGACAGCAGCATCTCGGAGCCTTCTTCCATAATGTCAGTTAAGATCAGCACCGCAGAATGGCGGCCGTCTGCTTTTACGGCATCAAGCTCCTTTTGCAGTGATGCTTTTAACTGAGGAGTAACCATACTTAGGGATATCAACTCAAGCTGTCCTATTCCTACTTTTTTCCCCGACATATCAAAGTCCTTAAAGTCGCGGAAGAGAAGTTCACGTGGTGAGGCATTAAGATTGCTCTTGGCCTTGAACATATCCATGCCTAATTTATTGACATCTGAGATCCCGGCAATCTTTGCCAGTTCATCGGCAGCTTTTTTATCAGCATCTGTACAGGTAGGGCTTTTGAACAGTACGGTATCTGACAATATGGCGCACAGCATAGCTCCTGCCAGTTTAGCGTCAATAGACACATTGAAAATATCGTGCAGCTGTTTTATGACCGTATTGGAGCAGCCCACAGGCTGGATCCAGCATTCTACAGGAGCGCTGGAGGTTACATCTCCGAGTTTATGATGATCAATAATGCCAAGTAAGGTGGCATCTTTAAAATCATCGGGAGCCTGAGCCAGGTCGGAGTAGTCCACTAAGTACACCTGTTGTCCTGATACTGAATTAACCACCTTGGGGGCCTTCAGATTGAAAGTATCCAGCACATAGGCTGTTTCAGGGGCAGGCTCCCCCTGCGCTGCAGGGACAACATCAATGTTACGTCCCTTATAGAGATTGGCAGCAGACAGTGCTGCAACAATAGAGTCTGTATCAGGGTTTTTGTGGCCTAAAACCAGGGCTGTCATTTTATGGATCCTCATAATTTTTTTTAAGATGGGGGGATTTTAGCATTTTTAAGCCTAACGCAGCTTTTACAGAGAAATTTCTTTAATAAGGCCTTTTGGCATAAGGTTAAAGCTCTTTAAAAACGGTATTCATTTTATCGCAAGGCTGTGTCGGGGAAAAAGGCTTATGTGCGTGATAAAATCAATCAATTTAGAGCATCAACCCCAAGCTTGTGAGTGGCTTTAAAAGAGTTGTGCAGCTTCAAAAGTCGAGCTATGAATTTGATTTTCTTTGTTTTTGAGCGTTAATATGTTTCTGAACCTGAAGTTGAGGACACTCTTGTGATATCGTTACAGCATATATTATTGGTCATCGAGCCCTGGCAGTTACGGCAGCCTGCCTTGGAACGGGCATTGGCAGTGGCTCAGATCGCAGGAAAAGATAGGATCAAAATAATGGCGGTCATGCCTGTTTTTGAATCATCCTGGGATCTTGGTTCTTTGGTTTCCTCAAGGGAAAAAGATGATGAACGCGAAAAACTTATCAGGAAACATAAAAAATGGCTTGATGCCTATCTTAGGATCCATGCCATGGGGTTTCAGATCGACACCCAGGTTATATGGACCAAGGCTATAGGCAGGGAGATCACTGCCGTAGCAAAGGATTTTTGTGCCGACATTATTATCAAATCAGGCGATCCCCACGGGATTTTAGATGCGCTTATCTTTACTCCGCTTGACAGGCAGCTGCTGCGCCATGCTCCGGTTCCTGTGGTAATAGCCAAGGATCATATTTGGACTCCCACCGGTACCATTGCAGTGGCAGTAGATCTGTCAGATCCTGCAGATCCTGATTTAAGACGCCTTAATATCAGGCTGTTGCGTGAAGCTCAGGAGCTCTCATTTATAACCCGCTGTGAGATCCACTTAATAAATGCCATTCCGCCGATACTGCCCCCGGCGTCGATTGATCTGCCGGGCTTTGCCCCGACTATTTTGGGGGAGGAGACCATCAAGGAAGCCTGTAAAAATGTCCTTTCCTTTGCCGCCAGGCATAAGATCCCCCCGGAGCGCTGCCATATCCGCGAAGGTCAGGTTGATTCAGTGATCCCCGCATTATGCCAGGAGCTTAATCCTACCATGCTGTTTATCGGTACCTCCGCGCGTAAGGGTATCGCCGTCGCCCTCATAGGTAATATATGTGAGAAAGTGGCCGATGAGCTTGACTGTGATGTTGCCGTAATCACTCCTAAAGCGGTTATTGAGCGTATTCCCTACGCTGCAGAAGAGAAAGGAACATAAGTGTTGCGCACGGGTCAGTCAGCAGTTGACAGTGCCGATTTGGATGCACATTCATCAGACGAAAGGAAGGCAAAATACCATCTTGACAAGCTTTTTAAGCGCCTAAGGCGCAAGGCAGGTCATGCCATAGGTGATTATGGCATGATAGAGGATGGTGACAAAATTTTAGTATGTATCTCAGGAGGCAAGGACAGCTATGCCATGCTGGATTTGCTGTTGTCTTTAAAACGCTCGGCCCCCATAGACTTTACGCTGATCCCCATTCATCTGGTGTCAGGATTTCCCAATTCCCCTGAACATATGGTACGCGGGTATCTGGACAGCACTGGGCTGGAATATATATGGCTTGAAAGACCGGTCTACAGGATCTCCTTGGAAAAGATCTCAGGACAGCGTACTACCATGTGTTCAATATGCTCAAGGATGCGGCGAGGTTTTTTATATGCCGCGGCAAGGGAGGCAGGAGCCAATAAAATAGCCCTGGGGCATCATCGTGATGATATTCTGGCAACTTATTTTTTAAATCTCTTTTACTCAGGCACCATGAAGACTATGCCTCCTATACTGCGGACTGATGATGACACCTTAACCGTGATAAGGCCGCTTGCCTACTGCAGGGAAGAAGATCTTAGGGAGCTTGCCGCTATCAAGGCTTACCCGGTACTGCCAAAGGGACTGTGCGGATACGGTGAAAATGAGCAGAGAGCTGCCATGCTCAAGATGCTGCACAATTGGGACAGGGCCTATCCTAAAAGACTTGATATCATTTTCAAGGCTCTTAAAAATGTTAAGCCTTCGCACCTATTGGATCGCACTTTATTTGATTTTTCCGGGGCCGGCAGAAAGCGCGGGCACGTGCTTGTCAAGGAAAATAACAACCGCCCAATAAGGCATTATGCCTGGGACGTTAAAGGACGTGAAAAACATTCCTCCTGATATTTGGCGTCAGCTGATGGAGCGCAGCTTACGAGGGGACGATGATTTTCCATTGGTCCGCCGTTTAAGTGGTGGAATAAGCCGCGGCAGACGCGTTAATATGTGTTGGCATAACGGAGTTAAGATTATCCGTCTTATAAGTGGTGCAGTTCAGTTCGGCTCCATTGCAAAAGAGGACAGGATTCAGGCTCCGGCACTTATCATTATTCCTCCACAAACCCTGCATACTATGTATCTGCCTCCTTATTGTTATGAGGAGTCAGTGGTATTTGATCTTAAGCTTCTTGAGAATTTTAATGATGTAGGGGGCGTGGTTTTAGAATTAATCACAGCTCTTCAAAAGATCCGGGGCATGCCGGTGATATTAACCTGGGATGACTGCGAACAATTTGACATTCTGGAAGGATACCTTGCTAATACGGCATTACTTGACACCAGCTGTCATGCTCCCGAAAAAGCCCTGATTACAGCAGGGATCTATAGTTTTTTCCTGCATCTTTATATAACAGGCAGACTTTTGAGTGATAAGGCGTATCATGAAAGCAAAATTTTCAAAAAGCATGATCATATGCTCAGGGTATTAGGCTTTGTGAGAGACAATTACACCCAACAAGAGGAACTTTTGGATAAAGCAGCTAAGTTTTCGGGGCATAACAGAAACTATTTTTGCCGCTTGTTCAAGGCTGCAACCTCCTTGACTTTGACCGATTATGTCAATGATTACCGCCTCTCAAAGGTAGTCTGCGATCTCATCACTTTGGATGACCCCATAGCAGTGATTGCCTGCCGCCACGGACTCGAGAACCAAAGCAATTTTTATAGAATGTTTCATGAAAAATACGGCATGACCCCGAAAAAATACCGGCAGCACTGCAGGGAGCAGCTGTTAATAGGACAAGGAAATTTCCTGACACAGCCCTAAGAATACGGTTTGCTTAAAGGTTTTTTGTTTTACTCATCGGTGTGGATCTTAAAAACAGCATAGCTATTTCAGTAATTGCCGCGGCGGCACAGATTACGGTTGAGACCTTAAAAACCAGGGAGATGGCAAATGTAAGTTCGCGCACGTAAAGGGTAGTGCCTGTTGTTGCACTGATGCAGGAGTTTAAAAGTACCGTCACTATGACCATGGAGATCCCCATGCCGGCCATTCTTACCAAGGCCTGCAGCGAGGAGGCCAGGGCATACTGCTCCCTTGATACCGAACTCATGATAATGTTGGAATTGGGGGCTGAAAAAAGTCCGTTGCCAAGACCAATGAGTGCCTGACAGAGGATCAGATACCAATAAGGGGTGGCAGGTTCCATAAAGACAAAGCCCAATACTCCAAGCGCCATGATTATGACCCCTGAAGTGGTTAACCAAT
>CAYNSI010000034.1:0-15019 GCA_964399665.1 uncultured Enterobacterales bacterium
TATATGTTCAATACACCTTGTTACAAGACTGTCGACAGAATTACCATATTTAGTTAAGATCTTTTGACCCTTAGCAAAGCCAAATATGTCATACCGCAGCCAAAGAAAATTATTAAATTGATCTTTGTGTATCTTTAAAAATCTTTCGGTGTAATCGTAGTATTCTTCTAGCGTAAGAAGCGTACGGGAAGGATTTTCGCCAGGCCCTAGAAAAGTTGTCTTTACTTCGCTCACGAACACAATACCTTTTTAAGTGTTGAATTGGATAACATCAGGTCTTTTTTGCATCAAGGTGGCGCTCTTCGCTTATGCAAATTTTGATCTTCGTGTTACATTTTAGGAAAAAAGTCACAAAACACAAATTAAAGATCTGACAGGATGGTCGAATCATTGTCTTGGGGCGGCCAAATTATTGGTGACAGCCATAACTCAATCATAAAAGGGGCAAATGTGACATCGATAAGGGTCAGTTGTACCAAATGCTCTTGCTTTAGTGGATATGTGATTGTATCTTCAACCAAGATAGGATCCAAAGTACCGATGCTAATTATCTGCAGAACAGGGTGATGAGTAACAAGATGGCAATAAGCATTCTTAACCTCATCAAAGCCAAGATCAGAGAAACCACAGGAGCAATCATTTCAATTATCCTACTAAAGGAGCTGTGCTCTCCCCCAATTGGTGCTTTAGAATTATTAAGCAAATACCTACAGAAGGGATAGAATGAAGCTAAAAGTCAAGCACTAATTCATGTAATCGCCGTGATTGAATAGTTTTCCTTAAGTCAGAAGGTGGTATAATGCGCATCCCTTAAATTTAACAGCTTGTGCTTATGATGAAGGCGCTGTTGTAAAAGCCTAAGATAAAATCAGGGATTGTCGGGTGCTTGGAAAAAAACATGTTCTCTTGTGATCCTTTTGTGGTTTTGTGATACAATGCGCGCACTTTGCTGTGTTAAGGGCGTTCGCATCAAGCCCAAAGAGGCTTTGGTAAGGGGCGGAAAAATATGCGACATTGCTGCCCGAACCCTTTTAAAGGGATTTTAAGATTAAATAATAATTTTTACAGACAGTTGAGGCTTTAAGCCTTAGGCTGTTGTTAATGCGGAGTGTAATCCAACATGTCCAGAGTCTGCCAAGTTACGGGCAAGCGCCCGGCAGTGGGTAACCATCGTTCCCACGCGAATAACGCGGCCAAGCGTCGTTTTCTTCCCAACCTGAAGTATCACCGCTTCTGGGTTGAAAGTGAAGGCCGTTTTGTAAAACTGCGCGTCACCACCAAGGGCATTCGCACTATCGATAAAAGAGGAATTGATGACGTTCTTGCCGAGATGCGTGCCAAAGGCGTCAAGGTTTAAAGGAGTAAGCAATCATGGCTAAAAAAGGCGGTCGCGAAAAAATCCGTTTGAATTCTTCTGCCGGAACCGGTCATTTTTATACCACCACCAAGAATCGTCGCACAACTCCTAACAAGCTTGAGATGATGAAGTACGATCCCGTGGTGCGCAGGCATGTCCTGTATAAAGAAGGCAAGATTAAGTAATTTAACTTAAAAAAGTTTTTCTTAAGATGGGGTCTTTGGGCCCCATTGCTGTTTATGGTGCCTGCAGGGGGCTTTAGAATGCCTGAATTACCCGAAGTTGAAGTTACCATGCTGGGGATCCGCAAGGCTCTTTTGGATCGCACAATCAAAAAGGTGATCTTAGGTGACAAGCCTTTGAGAGCACCTTTAGATCCTGCCCTTTATAACCTTGAAGGTGCTAAAGTGCTTCAATTAGGACGCCGGGCCAAATATATCATGGTGCATACTGATAAAGGTGATTTGATCCTGCACCTTGGTATGTCGGGACATTTGCGGGTGCTCCCAAAAGAAACGGCGTTGCAAAAGCATGATCACTTTGCCCTGATAAATGATTTGGAAGAGGAGATCATTCTCAACGATGCAAGACGCTTCGGACTTGTAGTCTATGTCCCTGAAGGTCAGGATCCCAACGAGCTTCCTTTTATCAAAAAGTTAGGCCCCGAGCCCTTTGATGACTCCTTTAATGCCCAATATCTTTATTCCAGGCTTAAAGGGAGCAGTTCTGCCGTAAAAAAGCTTCTTATGGACAATTCCATAGTAGTAGGAGTGGGAAATATTTACGCCAGTGAAGTATTGTTTGCATCAGGTATCAGTCCCAAAAGATGCGGCAATACGATCAGTTTGGAAGAATGTTCACTCATCACGAAGCATATTCGCAGCATTCTTAAAGCGGCTGTCAGATCAGGGGGCACTACGGTCAGGGATTTTTCAGGCGCTGACGGCAGGCCTGGTTATTTTGCTTTAAAGCTTAAAGTTTACGGCCGCAGGGGGGAGCCCTGCCCTGTCTGTAATAGTCCCATTGTTTCTGCGACCATAGGCATGAGAAATTCTTTCTACTGCCCCAAATGTCAAAAGTAGCAGGAGATAGGGCAGGCAGAGAAAGCTTACTTTTTTTCTTTAGTTTTTGTGCAGGTATCTTTGGTTTACCAGATCGGCGACAGCCTGTGGGACAAAGCCTGAGATATCCCCCCTGTGAATAATGACCTCCCTTACCAGGGTTGATGAGATAAAAGACAGGCCTCCTGCCGTAGGCAGCAATACGATTTCAAGTTCAGGCATCATGGTTCGGTACATGCCGGTTAATTGAATCTCATAATCATAATCTGCTACCGTCCGTACGCCCCTTATAAGGATTGAGGCTTGATGCTCCCTGAGAAAATCAGTAAGCAGTCCTGAAAAGCCTTCCACAGTGACACCGCTTAATTGCAAACAGGAAGATTGGACCATTTCCACCCTGTCTTCCAAGGTAATCAGGGTACGCTTGGTGGGGCTGCCGGCAACAGCTACCAGAACTTCGTCAAAAAGCCTTAAGGCTCTTAAAATAATGTCAAAATGTCCCAGGGTCAGGGGGTCAAAGGTACCTGGAAAAACTGCAAGCTTTTTCATAATACTAATTGGTAACTCCCAGAATATGATTTTGCGCTTTGTCAAAGGCATCCTTTACCATTCCGATGGTAATGCGTTCTAAGACCTGCTGATTTTTTACTCTATAGCGCCAGGGGATCTTTTGACTCCCAAGCTCTTCACGGGCTGCCTCATCATACACCGAGACACAAAGATCCATAAAGCGTGTCGGCCCCACCCTTTTTTCGCTATGAATGCCGTAAAGTCCTATTACAGGAACATTAAGGGCATTGGCAAGATGAACGGCGGCATTGTCAGGTGCCAGCACCAAAGAAGAGATTTTGGTCACGGCCAAAAGCTGTCTTAGGGAGGTTCTGCCGCAAAGATTGACAACGCCTTTACCAAGGGATTTTGCTATGATGCTGCATATCTTTTCTTCATAAGGATTTGGGGAGCCGGTAAGGGCTACACAGAAGCCTTTTTCTTTGGCATATGATGCAATGGCGGTATAGCCTTCTATAGTCCAGTTTTTGTAAGCTTTGGAAGAGCAGGGGGAGAGCAGAAAAATCTTTCTGCTGTCAAAATATTCAGATGCCTCCTTAAGCTCACTTTCCTTAAGGTTAAAGTCCCAGTAAGGCTGCGCTTTTACAAAGCCTGCCTCATGGGCAAAAGCCATAAATCCTGATAAAACATGGGGATCTTCTGGCGACTTTGCCTCAGCATTGATGAAAAATCTTTGTCCCTCACGGGAGCGCTCCTTATCATAGCCCATTTTTACGCCGGCCTTTACCGCAAGAGAGGTGATGGAGGATTTTATGGAAGTTTGGATATTAAACAGACAGTCAAAGCGTCTTTGCCCAAGCTCTTTTTTAAGACGATAACAAGCTGTGATGCCATGTCTTTTAAAATTGACCTTATATAAGGGCGTAAGCTCGTTTTGGTCAGCGTCGACAAAAAGCGGTGCAAATCTGCTGTCGATAATCCAGGAAATGTGAGTTTCAGGATAGGCTTTTTTTATGCCGCCTATCATGCCGTAGGCATTGATACAATCGCCCAGGGCAGACAGTCTTAGTACACAAACAAAGCGGGGTTGATAACAGTCCATTTAAGGGGGAATCTAAACTTACACACCGAAGGATTTTAGCAAATAAGCCTAAAGTTTGGATCAGAACTGACAAAGCTTTTGTGCCCTGTAATAAAGCATTGTGTTAAGATAAGCTGTAACAAATCTATTGATTTTAATTGCAAAAAGGCAGCAGGCAGGTTCTGTTTATATGTTGAAAAATCGCCTTGGATTTATTGGTTTTCTATCCTTATTCAATCTGCCGCTTTGTCTTTACTACGCTTCCTTCTTTGCCCCAAATCTTGAGCGCAGTCCCTGGTATGCAATCTTAACTTTTGTTTTGGCATCTTTGGGTCATTTTTGCATTTATTTTATTGCAGGATGTCTGGTTCTTATTCTGCTGCCTTCATTATTCAAATCCGTCATCACACCTCTTTTTATCCTGTGGTGTACCGTGGTGGTAGCTTTGATGCATTTGGTTTTGGCAGTAGATGCCCATGTTTTTGCACTGTATCGTTTCCATGTGACCCTTGCCATGCTGGATCTTTTCTTCAATGCAGGAGGTCAGGTCATTTCCTTTTCTGAGGATATGATAATTTCCATAGTAATAGAGCTTGCCGTCATCATAGTCTACTCCCTTATTGCAGTGGGATTTGCCCTTCTGTGTGCCATAAGAGGGTGTCACAGCAGAAAATTTATTTTAGGCTGTATCTTATGCTATGTAATGGCAAACGGAATTCATGCCTATGCCTTTGCAGTCTCGGTATTGCCTGTGACTGAGATTCAAAACAGACTGCCTGTTTACAAACCTTTGACCATGAACTCCACCCTGGTAAAGCTTGGCCTTATAAGTCAGGAGAATGCAACAGCAGGCGTGGTGGTGCCCGCATCCTATGGCATGTTCGCTTATCCTAAAAACCCCTTGGAATATGACAGGCAAAAAGAAGATCTCAATGTCCTGTATGTTCTTATTGATTCGGTGCGCGGTGATATGCTGACTCCTGAGATCATGCCTTATACCTATGAGTTTTTGCAGGATAAAGCCTATGTTTTTGCCGATCACCAGGCAAGCTCCAATTCAACAAGAGGCGGGGTTTTCGGTCTGTTTTACGGCCTGCCTCCTTCTTACTGGCAGGTGGCGCTGTCTTCGGGGATCCCTTCTGCCACTGTAAAGGCCGTGATGGACAGTAATTACCGTCTGGGGGTCTTTACCTCGGCTATGCTGTTAAAGCCTGAATTTAATAAAACCGTTTTTGCCACGGTCCCGAATCTTAGAACAGGATCTCGAGGTAATGATATTTTTGAGCGGGACTGGAACTGTATCAATGATTTTAAGGAGTTTGTAAAAGAGGATAGGGACAAAAGGTTTTTTGCCTTTGTGTTTGTCGACAATGTTCATTCTGCTGCATTCCCTAAAGATGCCCCCAGGCCTTTTGAGCCGTCCTGGGATTCAGTAAACCAGCTTGAGCTGAATGCTGATACTGATCCTACCCCTTACTTTAATTGTTATAAAAACTCGGTTCATTATGCAGATACCTATGTTAAGGATCTCATGGACTTTTTAAGACAGGAGGGGCTTCTTGATAAAACCGTGGTGGTTATAAGCTCTGATCACGGCGAGGAATTTAATGATAATAAGGACAATTACTGGGGGCACAATTCTAACTTTACAAAGGCTCAGATGCATATCCCCCTGGTCATTAGGTGGCCTGGCAAAAGTGGCGGCACCGTTTCAAGAAGAACTACGGCATATGATTTAAGCGCCACGGTGCTGCCGAGGATTTTTGGGGTTTCCAATCAGGTTTCAGACTACTCCATAGGACAGGATCTTTTCGAGGGTAAGGAGCAGAATTACTATCTTGCAGGATCCTACCTTGAAAATGCCATAGTGGAAAAAGACCGTATTGTCCTGATTGATTCTATGGGAATGCTGCGCTTTTTGGACAACAATTACCGCCCCTCATCCAACACCACTCGCAATGAGTATCTGCTGGATGCCTTAAGGTTATTCCATGAAGAGTACTTAAGACAGGATTGAACGTCATGGAACTTCTTTGCTGAATGTGAAACTTTGACGGGGCTGCACTATAATCTTAAGATGCCTGAATGTCCTGTTGTTTGTGGTCAATAATTGCAGGGCTGGGGGTTCTTGATATGAAAGGTATAAGTAATGCGTGTTTTTAATGAGACCGGTCTGAACACCTTAAAAGACTGCTGCAAAAATTTTTACAAGGTCATTGCAAAGGGGCTGCCCCCATCCCCTGATGAGCCTGTAAGCCCTACTGAGCCTGCGGTCGTCAGGCTGTGGCAGTTTCGCTTTTTTGATCTTTTAACCATTGTGGTTGTGCTGGCAGCTTCAGTTTATCTTGGTTGGTTTTTTGAATGTAATCAGATAGTAGAAGGAGATCAAATGCAGATGATCTCCAAGGGCTATCATGCTGCCATGAACCATGAGTTCATTCCTTTTGGCAATGAAGCCTCAACGGTGGGCAATGTGCCGGGCACCTTATCCTCGCTTCTTGTGGGACTGCCGCTTATTATCAAATTAGATCCCATGTCCCCGGTGTATCTTTTGATCTTTTTAAGAACAGCAGGGGCATTACTGTTCCTTGATGCTCTAAGGCAGCTTAGGTTCCCTTCCCGTGTGGTGGTGGCAGGATTTGCAATATATGCCCTCAATCCCTGGTATATGTACGATTTTCTTTTATACAATCCTTCGTACCTGTCCTTTGGAGCGGCATTGTTTTTAAATATGCTGGTGCGTTTAAGAAGTTCTGTTGAGATCTCAAAGCGCTGCCGCTTCTGGCTCAGCTTCATCCTAACTATGGCCGCAGGGTTCTGTCTGCAGCTTCATTACTCCTGGCCGGTGCTGGTGGTTATGGCAGCAGTGCTTTTGATAAGGCGTGACATTAAGATTTCTTATGCAGGCGTTTTGGCAGCGGCAGGGATTATCGTAATAAGCCTCATTCCTTATTTTATTGAAGTTCTTAATAATGAAGCCATCCGCACCAATGATGCTGAATATACCAAAGAGCGCTATTTCGGTTATGGGGCCGTCCATGTTTATCCCCTGTTAAAAGCACTGCTTTATTGGCTGCGCTTTGGATCTCTGCTGGTAACTCAGAAGGCCCTGATAGATGAGCTGCCTTCTTATCTGCCTTTTTACTTTGAGATTGCCAAATACCTGTGGATTGTAATTACGCAGATAATCGGGGTGCTTACGCTGATAGTCTCGGTAATTGCCAATTACAAGGTTTTAGTCTCCTTAAGACACACTGAGGATCAGAGCATTAGGTTTATGCGCGGGGTGGTAATTTCCTCCCTGATTGCCCTGATTGCAGCCGCTGCTGCTGCAACATTGGTGTTAAATTACTGGCAGATCATTATTCTCTTCCCCTTTGCCCTGCTGCCTGTCATCATCGCGGTCAGTCACAATGATTTATGGCGCATGAGACATTTGTGGCTGTTGATGACGGTCATGGTGTGCTTTAATGTGGTAAGCGCTATAAGCTCGAATAAATTCTCTGTGGAAAGCTCATATGTAAACAGCGTCAATACCTGGTGTGTCAGTGTTTACGGTGAGGAAAAGTGTCAGATAATGCCCGAGCCTGATGTTGAGGAACAGAGCATCGGCACGGACTCAAACTTCTAAGTTAAGCCCGCCGTGAAATTTAATCCTGATTAAAAGATGCACGAAAAAGAGATCCACACGATAAAACAGGGCAGCAGGAGGTGGTTTTTTGTCGAAGATGATCTTTTAGGATCTGATCCTGTCTTTTTGGACCGTTTTTTTGACCGCTCATATATTTTTAATCAGGCAAGGGATATTAGAACTAAAAAGGGCAGGGGCAGTACCGTGCTCTATACCTTAGATAGCAGAGATCTGGTACTGCGGCACTACCACCGGGGCGGCTTGTGGGGCATTCTCATGAAAGACCGCTATTTTGCCGCATCAGGAGGCAGTCAGCGGGCGCTTTTGGAGTTTAAGCTTTTAGATTACATGTTTGGGCAGGGACTGCCGGTGCCAAGACCCTTTATGGCAAGGCAGGAGCATAAGGGGGCCTTTGTTTTCAATGACATTATTACTTATCAGATAAAAGCCAGTGAAGATCTTTTCGCGATTTTAAAAAAACGTCCCCTGACAGAGGCTGAGGCTTGCAGCATAGGCATGACCATAGCCTGCTTTTTTGCCCATGGCGTGATCCATACTGACTTGAATGTTCACAATATTATGCTTACCCGGGATCAGGTGTATCTTATAGACTTTGACAAGTGTTACAGGACTGCCATAAGGCAGAGCCACAAGGAGGCAATGCTCTCAAGGCTTAAGCGCTCCTTTGTTAAAGAGCTGCAAAAAGATCCTGCTTTTTATTTTAGGGAGCAGGATTTTAATCTTATTAAAAAAGCAGCCTTAGGGTGCGCTTCTGCATAAACAGGCAGAGAGTGCGTGCCCTTTCGTCAGGCAGGGTCTTTAAATTAAGCGTTGATGAAAAATAAGGTGGTAAAACTTAAAATAACTCCTTGAGATTACAATAAAGTTTAATGTATTTGTGGAATTTTTCATCATAAAGACCTTGGTATTCAGGCTGAGGGATCTTAATTTTACCTTGCTGCGTTAAAGTTTTACCAAAATTAAGAGGCATCTCCTTTATGCCTGCTGCTTGTGCTGCCAGTATGGCATCCCCAAGAGTTTCAGTTTCATCAATTAGAAATTGTACTATCGGGCGATTTAAAACATCGGCAAAGATTTGGCACCAGATATCACTTCTTGCTATGCCTCCTCCTATAGGGATCGGTTCAGAATTGATTTCATGACATACTGGTTTAATGGTTTCCATACAGTGCCTGATAGAGAAAGCGACTCCCTCCATGATGGCTCTTATAAAATCACTGTAAGTCGTATCAAGATTTACACCAAAAAATACCCCCCTGGCATTAGGATCCCATATTGGGCTTTTCTCCCCTGTGAGATAGGGCAGATAAATAAGCCCATGAGCACCGGCAGGAGATTGAGCACAAAGCCTGCTTAGCTGCTCGTAAACTCCTATTCCGGCAGACAAGGCATCTTGCAATACCATTTTTCCAAAGGTATCTCTAAACCACTTCAAAGAGATTCCTGCATTATCGGTAGTTTGCACCGCAGCAAAGCTTTGTGGCACAGGTCCTGGGGTTTCTAAGATCCGTATATCAAAAATAGGTTTAGAACTTAGATGACAGACCCTGCCGCTGCTGCCAATGGTAATAGCAGAATCACCTGGAGTAACTGCGCCAACCCCGACTGTTGCAGAGATTGTATCTATTGCCCCTGCTATAACAGGAGTTCCTGCCTTAAGCCCCGTGCTGGAGGCAGCTTTTTTAGTAACCTCGCCAACTATGCTGGTAGAGTCAAAAATAGGAGGCAGGAGATATTCAGGGATCTCAGCTTTTGTAACAATCTCCTGTGACCAGCCGCCTTTTTTAAGATCGTTAAGCAAGGTAAGCCCGCTTCTTGGACGATCTACTGAGTACTCTGCAGTCAGCTTCCTGATAATATAGCCATTAGGTATGAGAAACTTTTCGGCCTCATCAATAAGCTGCGGCTTATTATCGATAAACCAGCGCAATGTGGGCAGAGCAAAAGAGCCCTTAACGATATTATTGCCGGTGATGTCGAATACTCTTTGGGAGCCGACATGCTCTTTAAGCCAAGCAACCTGCAAATCAGCACGCTGATCGTGAAGTCCTACACCATTGTAGATGACCTTGTCATTTTTCCCTATAAGCATGACGGCATTTGTGGAGCTGACTCCGATACAGCGTACCAGGGAAGTGTCGATTTCATCTGTATCTATACAAAGCTGAATATTTTCTTTTACAGCATCCCACCATTTTTGAGGATCTTGTTCAGCCCATCCTCTTTGAGGATGGATCATGCGATATTCCTGATATCCTGTGGCAATGCGATTACCATAAAAATCATAGAAGGTACATTTAGTGCCGGTGGTACCGATATCAATACCAAGAAGAAGCTCTGTTTTGTTTGTCATAGTCATAACTTTTTAGGATCTAAATAAGCATTACCCTGCAAACCGATCTTAAGTGCAATAGCGCAGTTCTCTTCAATTTCTTCAAGGCGATAATACGCTTTTATTAGAGAATCAGCGGTAGTGATAAGACCGTGGTGAGCAAGAAGCACCGCATTACAAATTTTAATTTTTGATGCTGCTGCCTGGGCAAGCTCAGAAGAGCCAGCTTTAAAGTAGCCTATCATAGGTAATTGTTTAGTAAAAAGAGCAAAGGCTAAAGTATAGGCTGGCACGATATTATCGCAATCGTTGTGGGGAAGACAGCCTACTGCAACACTCATAGGTGAATGGGCATGAACCACAGCTGAAATATCAGGTCTTATTTGATAGATAAGAAGATGCATCTCATATTCTTTAGATGGCTCTCCTTTGCCAACTGTAAGTCCTGTTTTGATGTTCAAAGTCACCAGATCTGAGGCGGTTACAGTTTCCAGATCACATCCTGTTGGAGTAATAATCATATTATCTTGATAGCGGGCACTGACATTGCCATGCGTGGCATTGACCAGGTTTTTAGCCCTAAGTCTTCTGCAAATCTGAATAAGATCTGCTTTGATTTGCTCCACTTCAGGTGCTGTCATGATCACTCCGTAATATGAACAAGATAAAGTGATAGATCCGGCCAGGCAAATGTAACAGCAGCGCCTATGGTTATGACGGCAATGATATAAAGCACATCAGGAAAGGTGTCTTCTACCTTACATCGCAAGATCCGACATGCTGTAAACAATCCCACTGACATGGGCGGAGTGATCCCCCCTACTGCCAGGTTTGCCATCATGGCGACACCAAAGTGCACAGGATCCATTCCCATCGAAACTACAATAGGATAGAGAATAGGAGTTACCAGGATGATAATACAGATTGTTTCCATAAAGCATCCCAGCGCCCACAGCAATAAGAAAAATATTGCCAAAATTGCATAAGGATTGGTCGTAATTTGCAGTAAAGTTTGCGTGAAGCGCTGCGGAATATTTTGCGTTGCCATCAGCCACCCAAAAGGAGTTGCCGATGAAATGATAAATAGAATAATTGCCGAGGTGATGACACTTTCTGAGGTGGCATGCAAGAAATCCTTAAAGGACATCTCGCGGTAGACAAAAACTGCAAGAAGCAGCGCATAGACTGCAGCTATAACTGAGGACTCTGTCGGGGTAAGAAGACCACTTAAAACACCGCCTAAAATAATTATTGGCATCAAAAGAGGCAGCAGGGCATCGGCAACTATCTTAATTTTCTCAGGACCGCTTATAAATCCTGTATCAAGTGTTCCAATGCCGCGACGCTTGGCAATGATGCAATTCATTAAAATAAGCAGCAAAATGATAAATATCCCGGGGCCAATCCCTGCTATGAACATATCTCCTACCGAAACTCCTGTAATTCCGGCGTAGACGACCATAACCAGTGACGGCGGGATCAGGGTTGCCATGACCCCTCCACCTGCCAGGATCCCTGCGGTAATGCCTTTAGTATATTTTTGTTTGAGCATTTCATCGCCTACGATGCCGCCAATTGCTGCAGTTGAGGCTACTCCAGATCCTGATACTGCTCCAAAAAAGCCGCAGGTAACTAAAGTTGTTGCTCCAAGTCCTCCTGGAACTCCTCGTACCATTAGGTTAGCAAGTCGCATGAGGCGGGGAGTGCTTCCGTAGGCCATGAGGGCTCCGGCAAAGATAAAAAGAGGCAGTGCCATCATGGTGTAGGATCTAGCGCCATCTACCATACGCTGAACCATTACCATAGGAGATGGGTATCCTTGGTACACCAGGAAGGTAAGAGCACTAAGTCCGATACAGAAAGCAACGGGGATCCCAAGAATCAAGCATGTGATGAGTACCCCGAAAATAATAATGGTAGAGTCCACTATGCCTTCTCCTTAGCGCCAGGCGCTTGTTGATTTTGGGAACCAAAGTAATCTTCTTTTGCCCTTAGGATAAAGAAAATACAGATAAGAACTGTGGCAATTAGAAATACTGCATAGTTAAATGATAAGGAGATTTTCATTGCAGGAGACATGGTGTGGATGTTTGCCATAATCAGCGGCCAGCTGTAGCATGCCAATACTGCTGAATAAATACTGCATACCAGATCTCCTAACGCAAAAATTGTGCGGGATATAGGCTTAGGCAGCATGGTGACAAACAACTCAATCCTGGTGTGAGCATTGTAGGTTACAGCAAGGGCGGCCCCAAGGAAGGTAATCCAAACCATGCACATCCCGGAAAGCTCTTCTACCCATTTGAAAGAGCCTCCCAAAACATTTCGATTTACCACTTGAATGAAGACAATGGTACTCATTAAGGCGATTGCAAAACTGCAGACTAGACGTACTGCAGTTTGAATAAATTTCAAGAGGTTCATAGTGCGTACCTAAACCTAACAGAACTTGGTTATTGTTGGGACTTTAATGCCAGATCAATCCACTCAGGGCCATGTTCTTGATTAAATCTATCCCAGATAGGTTTTACTGCCTCCATGAATGCCTCTTTATCTACCTCATTAACCTCCATGCCGCGTTTTTTAAGCTCTGCAATAAACTTAGCTTCATCTGACAGCTCAAAATCCAGATCACGTGCCGACATTGCCTCTTCACGGATTATGCTCTGAAAATTATCAGGCAGGGAATCAAACCAAGTTTTATTGACACCAAAAACACAGTTATCGTACATGTGACCTGTGAGGGAGATATATTTTTGTACCTCATAAAGTGAAGAGGCAAGGATATTGGCAGCAGGATTTTCCTGGCCGGATACGGTGCCTTGCTGCAGGGCAGTAAACAGCTCTGAGAAGGGCAGCATCACTACATTAGAATCAAGAGCTTCAAACATTTGCACTTTCATATCATTTTCAGAGGTGCGAAATTTGATGCCTTGCATATCTTCAGGCTTGTAGATTGGGCGATCATTGCAGCTTAGGTGGCGATAGCCGGATTCCCAGTAGGATAGGACATAGGCTCCGTTTGGTTCAATAATGTCTTTGGCAAACTTATCTCCAAACTCTCCGGCCCAAGCTTTACGTGCTCCCTCAAGCGAGCCGAACAGGAATGGAACTAAGGAAACATTTGCTGCAGTATCATAACGCTCCCAGAAAGAGCCTGTCATGATAACCGAGGACTCTAAAGTTCCCAGATTCATTTGCTCCATCATTTCAAGCTCACCGCCTAAGGAGCCGCTGTCATAGACATTGACTACAACCTTACCTTCGGTGCGTTCCTCAACACGCTGTTTGAATTGCTTGAGGGCTATATTAATTGGATGCTCACCTCCTGCTACATGTCCGATATTCATGGTGAATTCAGCATTGCTGGTATCTGTTGCGGCAGGTTGAGCATTGAAGGTAGGTGCCTGTAATGCTGCAAGTGCCGAGCTGGCAGCCACTAAAGAGACAGCACCACAAGTTGTTGTCAAAAGTTTCTTTAAGGAAATCAAAGCCATATTCTTGCCTCCACTATTTTTCGTTCTATACAGTAGAACAAGGACAGCTTAGAATGAGTGCTGATCTAATACCATGACAGGGATCACAAAGTGATATTTTTGTTCTAATCAGTAGAACACGATTTTCTGATAGATAAATGGTAAAATTGCTCAAGCTACGGAGGATTAGCGATGGCAGTTGCTCGGAATATCAATCTTCTTAATAAAGCATTAGATGTGCTGGAGGTGATGGCATCTGGAAAACGTGAGATGGGAGTAACTGAGATCAGCAGGAGAGCCAATTTAGTAAAAAGCGGCACCTTTCGTATCTTAAGTACCCTTAAAGAGCGGGGGTATGTATATCAAAATCCTATTAATAAATCTTATGGCTTGGGACTTAAGTTCTACTTTATAGGCTCTGCGGTGCAAAACCGCTTACCATTATGTCGTGCTGCGCGTGAGACTCTTGAGCCATTAAGCTCCCGCTTCAATGAAAGTTTTTTGTTGACCATCCCCAATTTGCAGCCTGATCCTATTCCAAGTTGTGTACTTCTTACAGTAAGTGGGGTAAGCAGCGATCCTAGATTAAGCTCAGCAGGCAGCATTTTCTTAAGTCATGCAAGTGCTGCAGGTTGTGTACTATTGGCCTATCTTTCCAAGTCTGAGCTTTTGGCCTACAAAAACTGTGTTCTCAAGGCGTTTACTGAGCATACTATTACAGATTGGGGGGATCTTGAGAGATTTTTGGCCAAGATTAGGGACGATGGATATGCTGCCTGCGACAGCGGATTTTCACCCGGGGTTTGCGATATAGCCGTACCAGTGTTTGATTCAATGCATTATCCTATTGCATCTCTTGCCATATGGGGCAGCAGCGATAGGATTAAGGCTCTGGATAAGAAAACGCTTTTGCGTGCTATGAAAAAATCTAGTGCGCAAATTGCAACAAAGCTCTTATCTCGTATTTAGCAAAATTTTGGTTCTTGCTGGAAATTGGTTGGCCCCCCAAAAACTTAGTTCTTGTCAAAAATAGCACTGCCTGATGTTGTAAGCTATGTTCACGTTAGGTTCGCAAGCGTAATCGCAGGCTCTATAGTGAAAATACCGTGCTATGATTTCCAAGACAAGGTGGAAAATCCATGCTGCTGTCCACCTTCAAAGAACTCTTTATTTATGTTGAATTCAACATAAATGAAGGATGTAATGAAGAGAATCATCAATCAGTTCTCATACGAGTCCCTCAAAGACTTTCACGAGCGTGCGTTTTCAGAATTGCTGGGGAGCTTTATTTTCATTTTAACCGGGTTTAGTTATGAGGGCATCAGAGAAGTACAATCTGCCAGGGGACGCGCTGATTTGATTGCGCCTATGACCATTGTGCTCTGAGCCATGGTAATCGTCAAGAAGCTGCACAGGGATAAACAAAGAGGGCCTTCAATGCTGCAAGAAATCGTGCGCTTAGAAGAGCTGTCTTTAACTCAGGAGCAATTTGGTCAGCTTAAAGGCCGATGAACCCAAAAGATCTTAAGGCACCTTCGCATTATGTGGAA
>CAYNSI010000035.1:0-14835 GCA_964399665.1 uncultured Enterobacterales bacterium
CCAAAGCGGCGGGGTCTTGAGAGAAAGAAAAAGCCCCTCCGTCTTGCCAGCTTCGCTGCTAAATCGGTTTTGTCCACATATAGCATCTTGTCGTCAATCAGACTTGCAAAATCCTTGATTGAAACCGGCAGATTGTCTATTAATGCCATGACCTGATTCTCCTGCGGCAGTTTAGATAAGAGAGCACATTTTATCTTCTGATTTGTCAAAAGAATTCCTGTTTCTCGAACCCTAGGCCCGCCGAATCTCCAACATTCAGCGCTTTGACTTTAAAACAGATCTTACAGCAAAGCTCCTGTTCCGTCGTCTTTTTAAGTGAATTCAGCGCACAGAGCCTGCTCTGCTTTTTTTAAGCCTCTTGCAATACATTGCAGGAGGCTGACAACGAGAGTTCCTGGTCAATAGCAAAAATAGCACTGCCTGATTTGGTAAGTTTGGCTAAGGTTAGAATCGTAAGCTGCAGCAAATTAGCATCCGTGAGCTGGATCACTGTTGGAATCGTAAGCAGTAGTTTTACGATGCACCTTGATGAAAGTTATGCTACAAATGACCAATAAGGCAGTCTTAATGAGAAAAAACCATGATACCGTCATATATTGTCTTTAACAGCCATGAAGTACGTTTTATAGAGCAGGAGCATGCCGCCTGTAATCACGGCCATTGTTTTGATCTGATGCTCAGGGCAGGGCAGGGGGTTTTTCGGCATCTTATTAGAAAATGTTCCAATCCTGCCATGGTTTGGATCTTTGCAGGAAAGGGCAATAACGGCGGTGATGGCTATGTGGTGGCAAATTGTCTTATGGGTGCGGGGATCCCCCATAGGATTTTTGCAGCAGGAGAGCCCAAGGAAGGTACTGAGGCTTATAAGGCCTGCCGCTTTTATTTGAGTATGGGCGGAGTGGTGGAAACAGAGCTTCCCAGGGAGTTTGCAGGGCATAACAGTCCTGCCCTGGTAGTCGACGCCCTTTTGGGTACCGGAATTTCTGAGGCGCCTCATGGGAGGATCCAGGAGTGGATTAGGTTCATCAACCGCCTTAATGTCTTTACCATTGCAATTGATGTGCCTTCAGGGGTTGATGCCGATACCGGCTGTGTCGCGGGTGACTGCGTTCAGGCCAATCTTACGGTATGTACTCTGGCAGTAAAGCCGGGGGTCTTTACTTCAGCTGCCGTAGACTATGCCGGTGAAATTGTATTAGAAGATTTAGGAGTCGATCTGCAGAGTTTTGCAGGCAGGATGCAGGACAGGGTGGAGGGTGCCCAGGACATGCCGGTTTATGTCTATAACTTTGATGGGGTAAGAGAAGATCTTCCCATAAGACTTACTTCCGCAAACAAAGGGGACAGCGGCAAGGTTTTGATAATAGGAGGCGCCAAAGGCTTCGGTGGTGCGGCAATTTTGGCTGCCATGGGGGCGGTGCGGGCAGGGGCGGGCCTGGTTAAGGCGGCAGTAGCCCCTGAGAATATCAGTGCCCTCAACAGCGCCATTCCCGAGGCCATGAGTGTGGATTTTTCCGATGCTGAGGCCCTGGAAAAAGCACTCAGCTGGGCTGATGTCATAGCAGTGGGCCCGGGGCTTGGCACCTCAGAGCATGCCAGAGATATTGTAAGGCTGCTGTCAAAACCTGACGGTGACATTGAAGTTCCCTTAATTTTCGATGCTGATGCCTTAAATATTCTGGCAACTGAAGGCGGGGTATTGGAAAACAGGATCCTAACCCCTCATCCGGGGGAGGCTGCAAGGCTGCTGTCTACTACCATATCAGAGGTCAATCACAACCGCCTTAAGGCCTGTACCGAGCTGCAGGCCCGCTATGGGGGAGTGGTGCTGTTAAAGGGGCCGGGATCGATAGTATGTGACGGATTAAGTCTTGGCATCATACAGGAAGGCTCGCCTGCCATGGCAACCGGTGGCATGGGGGATGTGTTAACGGGCATTACGGCAGCTTTGGTGGCACAAAAATTACCCCCCTCCTCTGCCATGATTACGGCAGCCTGTCTTCACGGCCGAGCGGGAAAGCTTGCAGCACAAGAAGGGGTCATAGGAACAATGGTAAGTGATCTTCTTCCTTTTATACGGCGTCTTGTTAACGGCAAATCAGCTCCAATGCAGGTTTGATGTGCTAATATTGAAATTAAGCTTGACATGCTCGCTTAAAATTGCTTTTGTGACATTAAATGGCTCGAACAAAAAGCTTTGACCTAAAAGATGAGGCGGCAACGCTTAAGGCAGCGGCGGTTTTGGCAAGGCTGCTGGAAGAGGTTGCGGCATCTGCTGCCAGGGCGGTAATTGTCTACCTTCAGGGGGATTTGGGCGCGGGAAAAACTACTTTTTGCCGCGGGTTTATTAAAGCTTTGGGCTATGAGGGGGTGGTCAAATCTCCGACCTTTACCATTGTAGAGCCGTACAGCGTAAAGGGCCTTACCATTTACCACTTTGACCTCTACCGCTTAAGCGATCCTGAAGAGCTTTGGTACTTGGGCGGGCGTGATTACTTTGAAAAAGGCGCCTTGTGTCTCATAGAATGGCCTTCATTGGGGGAGGGTGTTTTACCTGAGGCTGATGTGGTGGTGAATCTTGAAATTGCAGGAGACGGCAGGAAAATTGCCATTACCTGCCATAGGGTTTTAGAAGATTTACCGGAAAATTTTTGGCAGTTATGACTTGTTTAGAGTGAATCTTGAATGGGTTTGGTGAACAGATTTATTGGTGTGCTTGGTTTGAGCCTGCTTGTTACAGGAGCAGTCTTTGCCGACAACATTAATAATTTGCGGGCTTTTTCAAACCAGGACAAGACCAGGGTAGTTTTTGATCTTGATTTTAATCCGCGCTATTCAACTGCTTTGAATGATGACGGACGTACCTTTATTGTCCGTGTCAAGAATGTCAGCAATTATAAGACGGCAAAGGACAGCCTGACTTTTGATCCCAGAAGTGCGGTAAGACAATTTTCCAAGGTCACGGACGGCAGCGATGTGCGCTATATTTTTGCCCTGGACGGTTCAGGAACTCCCAATGTTTTTGTCCTCAAACCCCAGGATGGTCATAATTATCGGCTGGTCATAGATTTTCCGCATACCTCCCCAAGGGCAAGGGGACCTGCTGCAGGTGAAGTTAAGGTCTTGGATCAAAAGACGGCAGATTCCCTTGCAGGATCTGGAGTAGGAGCCGGAGGGATCCCTCCTACCCATGTCATAACGGTAGCCGATGCCGACACTGCTGAAAAAGCGCTGTTAAATTCCTTAAGCACGGTAGGAGCTGATGGGATCCGCACCATGACCCCGGCCCAGGCTGCCGCTTATCAGAAGGAGATGCAGGAGCTTAGGGACAAAAAGAACAGTACTGTTACATCTAATAGCAGTGTCGAAGAAGAGGTTTTGGATACTCAGGCTCCGCCTCCTGCCGTGGTAATTCAGGCCAACCCGGATCCTTTTATCATAGCAATTGATGCAGGCCACGGCGGCAAAGATCCCGGAGCTTTAGGAAAGCGCGGGGTGCGCGAGAAAAATGTTACCCTGGCAATTTCAAAGTATCTTGCAGATTATATTAATTCCAATAAGCAGTTTCGGGGCAGGTTGATAAGAAGTAATGATACCTTTGTTGACTTGGACAAGCGCTCGGAGATTGCAAGGCGCTACAAGGCCAATATCTTAATTTCCATACATGCTGACTCGGTAGCTTCAGGAAACAATGCCCGCGGCGCTTCAGTGTGGGTGCTTTCAGGCAACAGAGCCCAGCGTGAAAACGGCAAAATCCTAAAATCAAAAGGCAGGCAGACCCAGTTGCTGGGGGGAGCAGGAGAAGTAATTTCCCAAAGCGATCAAAACCCCTATCTTGCAGCCACGATATTGGAAATGACTTCAGAAAATACCCGTTCCGAAGGCTATACCCTGGGGCAGGAAATTTTATCCAAAATGGGAAAATTTACTAAGCTTCACAATTCAAAGCCCATTCACGCCTCACTTGCGGTGTTAAAGTCTCCTGACATCCCATCACTTTTGATTGAAACCGGTTTTTTATCCAACCGCTATGAGGAGATTCAACTTAATCAGCCCAATTATCAAAAGCAGCTTGCATACGCAATCTATCAGGGGATCATAAGTTATTATGAAAAAAATCCTGCCATGATGTTCAAGACCCGTCAGGAATCGGCAATCCGCGCTGGTACTCCTGAAAAGGTCTACGCCGTCCAAAAGGGAGATTCTCTTTCCAAAATTTCCCGAAGCTATGGGGTCAGTGTAAATTCCATAAAACAGCGCAACGATTTAAAATCCGATGTCATCAGCGTAGGACAAAAATTAGTAATCCCCAACTGATATGACCATTCACAAGCTGTCCAAAGAATTAGCAGGCCAGATTGCCGCAGGTGAGGTGGTGGAACGTCCTGCCTCGGTAGTAAAGGAGCTTTTGGAAAATGCCGTTGACAGCGGTGCCGATGAAATCATTCTTAAGATAGGACGGGCGGGCAAAACCCTCATTGCAGTCAGGGATAACGGCTGCGGCATAGCAAAAGATGAGCTCCACCTGGCATTAGCCCCCCATGCCACCTCCAAAATTTCCTCCCTTGAAGATTTGGACAGTATTGCAACACTAGGCTTCAGAGGTGAGGCTTTATCCTCCATTGCCTCGGTATCCCATCTTCTTTTGACATCAGGGACTAAACAGGGCGGCGGAGCCTTCAGTATTTACGTTCAGGGATCTGAACTAGACCCTGTAATTATGCCTGCGGCCCATCCTGTGGGAACCAGCGTTGAGGTAAAGGATCTTTTCTTTAATACTCCCGGAAGAAGGCGCTTTTTAAAATCAGACAGAACCGAATTGTCCCATATTAAAAACATTTTTACGGGTATTGCCCTGTCGCAGCAAAATATCAGATTTGAGCTTTACGTTGACGGAAAAAAGGAACTGTTACTTGATAAGGCCCCTGATGAGGCATCACTGTTAAAAAGACTCTCCAGGCTTTTAAGCCCCGGGTACTTAAAGGATGCCGTAAAACTTGAGGCTCAGATCCCTTCCTATGACATCACAGGCTATGTGCTGCCGCCGCCTCCTGTTGAGTCCAATGCAGTAGATGACATCCGCCTTATTCTCAACGGCAGGGTGGTTGAAGACAGGCTGTTGACCCATGCGGTAAGAACTGCCTTTACCCAGATTACAGGAAGACGCTGTTCGTCTCGGGCAGTGCTTTATATCAAATGTCCTTTTTCCCTGGTTGATGTTAACGTGCACCCCAGGAAGCTTGAGGTCCGCTTTCACGAAGGACGCATAATCCACGATTTTTTAGAGCAGAGCATCACTGAAATCTTAAAGCAGGCAGAAAATGACCCGGACATAAATGCGTTAAACTCTGCAAACTTAAATGACAATGAAGAAGTAGTAGCAGGGGACTTGGCAGGTCAAAGTTCTGCAAAAGAGCAAAACCTGCTGCATAAGATGCCGGGCATGGCAAAGGCAGAGCAGGGCAGTGAAGCCTGTGAAAGTTCAGGCAGGATCTTAGCTTTTTCCGGTGAAGATATTGACTTGTTCAACCAAACTGCAGTTATTGCCAATAATAGATCCTGCAGCAGTGGCCTAAAGGATAAGAACCTTAAGCATCATGAAGCACCCTTGGGGCCAGCTTCTTTTACAGGGCCGTCATCAGGGACTAATGATGATGTATTAAAATCTGCAGGAACTTTCAAAGATGTCGGTGAAAAAAGCCACTTAAAAGAAGGCAGAGCAGCTTTTGATCTTAAGATCCCCTCCTCAGAGGATTTTGCCGCTGATGTTAATGTTAAGGAGCCTTCCTGTAAGACAGATACCGGGGCTTTGCTTAAAACGGTCAGTAATTTTGACCGGGAAATAAAAAGGAAGGCTTTTTTTGATAACAGCACCAGGCGTATTTTAAGCACCACTTTTGATGAAGAATTTTTGCATGATCCTGCGCCTGATGAGCCCAAGGCGGTATTTTTAAGTCTTATATCAGGCAGCGTGGCCTTGATGTTACTGGGTGAACTTTACTATCTGGTGCGTCTTGATAAAGTGCAGATCCTGCTTGCAGCACTGCATTATGAAAAGACCCTCAAGGATGATGAAGTAGCATCATTTGCCCTTACCATGCCTTTTGCAGTCAAGGCAGAAGGCAGTCTTATCCGCGCCTTGAGGCAGAATAAGGATGCAGTAAGGCGTGCAGGTTTTGATATTGCCTTAAAAAAAGAGAGCATCCTGCTAAACAGGGTGCCATTGCTGCTAAAAGGGTCAGATCTTGCAGGATATTCCTTAAGGGCACTGCATTTTACAGCTTCAGCTGCAGTATCAATAGCAAAGGGAGAGTGCCCCAGGCAGTTGTCACTTCTTCTTGCCGGGGGAAGAGCAGGAAGCTTTTTTACCAAGGAGGCTGCAGCAAAGCTGTGTGCTTATCTTGGCGCTACGCTTTTGAGCTTATTGGGAAACGCTGTAATGGAGCTTAAGATGCAGTCTTTGGTAACAGAGCTTTTATCAAGGGAGTGACCATGACCCCGCGAGCGCTGGTGCTTTTGGGGCCTACTGCCTCAGGAAAGACCAATCTGGTGCTGAATCTTGCCAAAAAACTCCCTTTAGAGGTCATAAGCCTTGATTCTGCCATGGTATATAAAGGCATGGATATTGGAACCTCAAAGCCTTCTAAGGAGGAGCTTGCAGCCTGCCCGCATCATCTTATCGACATTTGTGATCCTAAAGAAAGCTTCAGTGCCGCACAGTTTAGGGAAGAGGCCGTAAGGCTTGTTAATGAAATCTCATCCCGTGACATTCTGCCTGTTATCTGCGGCGGAACCATGATGTATTACAAGGCCCTCACTGAAGGTTTGTCACCGCTTCCTAAAACCGATCCTGATATTAGAAGGGAAGTTGCCCTCATAGGAGAGCAGAAAGGCTGGCCTTATCTTCATGATACTTTAAAAGATATTGATCCTGACTCCTACATAAGGCTTGATGCCAATGACAAACAGAGGATCTCAAGGGCCGTTGAAGTTTACAGAATGACGGGAAAACCCATCTCTCAAATTATCAGGCAGGGCAAAAAGGCAGCATGCCCCTTCCCTTATCTGGAAGCTGTGATCATGCCGCACAAAGACAGAAAGCAGTTGAAGGAGATCATAAGAAGGCGTTTTTTGGCCATGTTGGATCAAGGCCTGGTATTGGAAGTAACCGCTCTTAGGCAAAGAGGGGATCTTGGTTTTGATATGCCTGCTATAAGATCCGTAGGCTACAGGCAGGTTTGGGAATATCTTGACGGGCTTTATGGTTATGATGAGATGGTCCAAAAGGCAGTTATTGCAACGGCAAGACTTGCAAAACACCAGATGACGTGGCTTCGCGGCGGTCTTAAGGGAGAGCGTTTAGAACTTGCCATGGGAGATCCTGATGCTTTAAATAAGCTTTATGATTTGGCCTTGAAGCTTATCAATGACGATTTTAAATCCTCATGTAATAAATCGGCAGCTTTTTGATTTTGCCTCTTGCAGGAAATTAGTTGGAACTTGATTTTTAGGGCAGTTGAATTTTTTTCTTGGCAGCGGGGTGTTTTCTTGGCATGGGGCTGTTTTGCAACATCATGTCCTCAGGCTTGGAGTTTCAAATAGTAGCATTATTTGCAAATTAAAGATAATATAGACAGGTCCTTAAGGTTTGTTTTTAAGGACGGATGCTGCCGGCAAAAGTGCTCTTGCGCTTACTAAAGATAGGATTTTCAGGGTTTTGTTTTGTCGGGTCGTCTGCAGCCAGTTTTGACGGCATCATGCAAACGGTCTTAAGTTACCCCCTTTGCTCCACTTGGGCCGGGTTTCATTAAAACCAAAGCTGTTTCCCATTAGTATTAGAAGAATATTCGGGATAGATTATGGCAAAAATACAATCGTTACAGGATCCATTTTTAAATGCTTTACGCAGGGAACGGGTGCCGGTTTCAATCTACCTTCTTAATGGCATTAAGCTGCAGGGGCAGATTGAGTCCTTTGATCAATTTGTGGTTTTGCTGAAAAACCAGGGAAGCCAGATGGTTTATAAACATGCCATTTCCACCATTGTTCCCTCCCGCCCCATCTCAATTGCAAATATTGCTGACGGCGAAAACAGCACAGAGGAGTCAAAGGAGCAGTAAAGTCAGGTTTATCTGCCTATGGCCGGACATGAAAGTGAACCTTTAGGGACTGTTTTGCTGGTTCATGTTCAGCTTTTGGATGCTGAATCGCAGGAAGATTTTGACGAACTGCAGCGCCTTGCAGAATCAGCAGGAGCAGTGGTGGCAGGGGCCGTTGTGTGCAGGCGCAGGGCGCCTGATCCTAAATATTTTATCGGCAGCGGCAAGCTTTTGGAAACTGTCGATGCAGTTCGTGCTCTGAATGCTGATACGGTAATATTCAATTCTTCCCTAAGTCCCGCCCAGGAGCGCAACCTTGAGAGGGAGCTTAACTGCAGGGTGATTGATAGAGTTGCCCTGATCCTTGATATCTTTGCCCTAAGGGCACGAACATATGAGGGCAGACTGCAGGTTGAGCTTGCAAGGCTTAAATATGCCCAGGCAAGACTTGTAAGAGGATGGACCCACTTAGAGCGCCAAAAAGGCGGCTTTGGTCTCAGGGGAGGCCCCGGCGAGACCCAGATTGAGCTTGACCGCCGTGCTTTAAAAGAGCGCATCGAATCAGTGTTAAAGGATCTTGAGGCCGTATCCAAAAGGCGCTCTTTAAGCAGGAAGCTTCGCAGGAAAAATGCTGTTCCCGTGGCAGCCTTTGTAGGTTACACCAATGCCGGTAAATCCACGCTTTTTAACAAATTGACCAATGCTTCGGTTTTTGCAGAAGATCTGCTTTTTGCAACTTTGGATCCTACGCTGCGCAATCTAACCCTGCCGGTGGCAGGTAAGGTGGTATTTGCAGATACGGTAGGATTTATAAGACATCTGCCTCATGATTTGGTGGCAGCCTTCAAAGCTACTTTGGAAGAAAGTGTTGAAGCTGATCTTCTGGTACATGTTATAGATGCTGCTGATCCCAGGATGGAAGATAATATTAGGGCAGTGGATGCGGTGTTAACCCAAATAGGGGCGGTAAATCAGCCCAGGCTTCTGGTCTTTAATAAAAGCGACCTTTTAAGTGAACCGAACTTTGAGATTGTCAAAAACGACCTTGGCAGGCCGATGCGTCTTAATGTCAGTGCTAAAACCGGGGAAGGGCTTGACAACCTTATTGAGGCAGTAGGTCAATTATTGGCAAAAGATATCTTTGAGTGTGAGCTTAAAGTTCCGTATGATAAGGGGAAGCTGCGCTCGCTTCTTTATGCTCAAAATGCCGTTGAGGAAGAGCGCTTTGATGAACATGACGGGATGCCGACCTTGAAGGTCCGTCTGCCCCGTGAAGATGTTCCAAGACTTAATAAATTAACTGACGGAGCTTTATTTGCCGCTATAGTAGGATACAATCCTTTCCTCAAAGATAGTGCCGAAGAAAAAAAGAGCGGTAGCAGCGAATTTAACTTTAACTTTGGTGAGCTCGAAGTCTATGAGTATCAACAACAATAGTAATCAGGATTTTATGGCCTGGAACAGCCCCAACGGCGGTGGAAACAGCGGCGGTTCGGGTGGAGGACGCGGTGATTCGGGTTCTTCCGGTTCTTCCGGAACTGATAAGGGTTCAGGAGGCTGGGGAGCACGTCCTTCTGACGGTAGTCAGAATGATCCCTGGGGACGAACCGGCCGCAAAGCCTCCCAAGCAGATCTCGATGCCATTTTGAACAAGTTCAAAAACTTCATAAAAGGTGGCAGAGGTTTTGGTTCCTCGCGATCTTCAAAAGGCAGGGGCATAGGCTCTTTGAGCATAAGCGTTGCCCTGTCTGCTCTTCTTGCCATCTATGTAATTTCAGGATTTTACACCGTACGCGAGGCCGAACGCGGGGTGGTACTGCGCTTTGGCAAGGTTTACGATGTGGTGGAGCCGGGGCTTTCATGGAAGTTCAGCGGCATTGATGAGGTTTATGCCGTGGACATTGAGCAGGTAAGAGCCATTCAGTCTGCAGGATCCATGCTCACTGAAGATGAGAACCTGGTAAATGTGGAAATGGATGTGCAATATAGGATTTCCGATCCTGTCCGCTACCTTTTTTCGGCAGTAGATCCAGATAATTCGCTTACCGAGGCTACCGACAGTGCCTTACGCTATGTAGTGGGACACACCATCATGGATGATATCTTAACCTCAGGCCGTGAGATGGTGCGCCAGAACACCAGGGATCTTTTGGTATCCATTATTGAACCCTACAATATGGGGCTTACCGTAGTGGATGTGAACTTCCTGCCGGCAAGAGCCCCCGAGCAGGTTAAGGCAGCCTTTGATGATGCCATAGCAGCACAGGAAGATGAGCAGCGCTTTGTTCGTGAGGCTGAGGCCTATGCCAATGAAGTACTGCCAAGATCTGACGGCAGGGTGCAGAGGATCCGCCAGGAGGCTGAGGCCTACCGATCCCGTGTGGTATTAGATGCCCAGGGTGAGGTGGCCCGCTTTGAACAGGTGCTGCCTGAATATTTAAAGGCCCCTGAAATTACCAGAACCAGGATCTATCTTGAGACCATGCAGGAGGTACTGTCAAATTCGGCCAAGGTAATAGTTGATACCAAGGAAGGCCAAAATCCCCTGATGTATCTGCCCCTAAATGAGCTTGCAAAGGCAGCTCCTGCAAAAACTTCGGACCAGGATAGACAGGGCTCAAGCCCTCTGCCTGCTGCAGGAACTGTACTGACTACAGAAGGTATGGGAACTGACAGTGTCAGCGGCGATAATGCGGTACCGCTTCTTCCCAACGGCACTGATACTGTAAGAGGAGGTCGTTAATGAAAAGTTTTGCCTTAAATCTTGCAGTAGTACTTCTGCTGATCTTGGGCTTTGTGATGTACAACTGCCTTTTTATCATCAAGGAAGGCAATGTCGGCATTGTTACCCGTTTTGGTGCGGTTACCAGAACCAGTGACGCGGAGCTTTCAGTATCCCAGCCCGGGCTGCATTTTAAAATCCCCTTTATTGACGTGGTAAGAGTTCTGGATGCAAGGATCCAAACTTTATCTTCATCGGCAGACAGATTTGTGACTGCAGAGAAGAAGGATCTCATCATTGACTCCTACGTAAAGTGGCGCATTATTGACCCTGCAACCTACTTCCTGACTACTGCAGGAGGCAACAAAATGCAGGCTGAAGAACTTTTGCGCCGCCGCATTACCAACTCTTTAAGAAGTCAAATCGGCAGGCTTACCATTCATGAGATAGTCTCAGGAAAGGAGCAGGCTGCAGATCCTTACGCAGGGCCTGATTTTGATTCGGGGATTGATGAGAATATCATAAGCTCAGAGTCATTGATTGGCGCTTCCAAGCGTGATGAAGTGATGCAAAATGCCCTCAAGGATATCGGATCTTCTGCCGTGGAGCTTGGCATTGCCATTGTCGATGTGAGAATTAAACAAATCAATCTGCCGCCTGAGGTGTCAAATTCCATTTTCCAGCGCATGAGGGCAGAACGTGATGCTGTAGCCAAGCTGCACCGCTCTCAGGGGCGCCGTGAAGCCGAGACCATCAAGGCCCAGGCCGATCGTGAAGTTGTGGTAAAGATAGCTGAGGCAGAGCGTGAGGGGCGCAAGCTCAGGGGTGAAGGTGATGCCGAGGCCACCGCAATTTATGCCAATGCCTATTCCAAAAATCCTGAGCTGTTTGATTTTCTCCGCTCCATGGATGCCTACCGCCGCTCCATGGGAACAGGTGCTGATGTGTTGGTATTAGAGCCTGATAACGAATTTTTCAGGTACTTTAACAACCCCTATGTCAATCCTCATAGAGTTGGCAATTAGGCAGGAAAAAACCTAAAGGAAGGCCGTGTTAACCTGCGCCCCAAAACAGGGCGAAAAAGTGGTGAAAATCCCAAAACGGCCCCTTAAATCTGCTAGAATTTTTCACCTGGGGCAGTTTGGTACTGTCCCTTAATTTGTGCGCTAAAAAGCATCTGTGGAAAAATGCTGCATGCAGCAGGCTTAAGGTCTGTAAGGGCGCGTGCGCCTGTGTGCGGGAGTTTATGGCGGCAGCAGGCTGATTCTGGAGAGTGTTACTATGCCGAATAATGTGATTGTCCTGGGAACTCAGTGGGGAGATGAGGGCAAGGGCAAGATATCTGATCTTCTGACTTCAAAGGTTGGGATAGTGGTTAGAAGTCAGGGGGGAAATAATGCCGGGCATACCTTGGTGGTAAAAGATCGCCGGGTAATTTTAAGACTGGTGCCTTCAGGGATCATGCACCCTGAATGTCTGTGCCTGATAGGATCCGGCGTGGTGCTCTCACCTTCGGCCCTGTTTGAAGAAATAGCCGAGCTTACTCAAGCAGGTCTTGAAGATGTGGAAAGCCGTATCAAGATATCGGCTGCCTGTTCTTTGCTGCTTCCGGTACACCCAGCCATTGACAGGGGGGCTGAAAAGCTGCGCGGGAGCAGAGCCATAGGAACCACAGGTCGCGGTATCGGCCCCTGCTATGAGGACAAAGTGGCAAGAAGAGGGGTAAGGGCAGGCGATCTTAGGGATTTGGCGATCTTCGAGGACAGGCTTAAGCCCCTGCTTGATTATCGTAATTTCCTGCTGAAAAATTATTACCACGAGCCTGAAATTTCCTTTAATGAAGTGATGGACTCAATTTATCCTGTCAGGGAACGGCTTTTGAATATGACAGCCGATGTCTCCTATGAGATAGCAAAGGCAGGAAAATCTGGAGTTAAAGTTCTTTTTGAGGGTGCTCAGGGTACTTTTCTTGATATCGACTACGGCACCTATCCTTATGTGACATCTTCAAACACTGTAGCAGGAGGCTGCTGTACCGGCTCAGGTGCCGGACCTATGGCCATTGATTATGTTTTGGGGGTGGCCAAGGTTTATACAACCCGCGTCGGCGGCGGGCCCTTCCCCACAGAACTCACTGATGAGACGGGAAAGGAGATCTGCTCCCGCGGCAGGGAGTTTGGAGCGGTAACGGGAAGACCGCGCCGCGCCGGATGGTATGATGCCGTGGCGATGCGCCGGGCTGTTACCATTAATAGTCTTTCGGCTCTTGCTTTGATGAAGCTTGATGTTCTGGATACTTTAGATGAGATCAAGATCTGTACCGGCTACAGGCTTAAGGATGGTACCTTAACGGAGCTTCCCGGGCTGGCAGCCTATGAGTATGATGTAGATCCGGTATACGAAGTAATGCAAGGATGGAAGGAATCAACCTTTGGGATAACCTGTTTTGATAAGCTTCCTTTAAATGCCCAAAAGTACATTAAACGTTTGGAAGAGCTTTCAGAGGTAAAGGTTGCGCTGATTTCAACGGGTCCTGAGCGGGATCAGACCATTATGCTTGACGACCCCTTTGCCTGAGACTGATTGCAGCAGGTCACCCTGCTGCGCTGCAGGCTATTTTTTTTGTTATGGCCTGAAAATTTCAGGAAATTCTTCTTACGGCCTTTTGGGCAACATATGCCAGGCCGTCTTTAAAATCAGAGTCTGGGAACAGTTCCAAATTTTTCACGGCTCTTTCACTGCATGAGAGAGCTTCTTTCTGACAGGTTTGCAGTGCATTGCATTTGTTGATGGCGGCATTTACTGCCGCAAAATCATGATTTGCCACAGCCTCATGCAAATCATCAAGATCTCTGCCCTTAAGGGAGCGCATTGCGATAATAACAGGAAGGGTTACTCTGCCGTCTTTGAGATCCAAGCCGACCTTTTTCCCCAGGGTGGCAGTATCCGATGTGTAGTCCAGGATATCGTCCACCATCTGGAAGGCATTGCCAACCTCCCTGCCGTAGGCGCTTAAAGCCGCGATTTTATCTTCAGGGAGCTCCTTGAAGGCGGCATATCCTGATGCGGCAAGCTCAAACAGAGCCCCGGTCTTGCAGTAAATCGTTTTAAGGTAGTCTTCATGGGAGAGACTAAAATCACCCTTTCTTTCAAGCTGATTGATCTCTCCTGACACCAGGGCGGCTACAGTCTTTGACACCAATGCCATGGAGTTTAGGGAATTTAGTTTTTGCAAAAGTTCAAAACAGCGCGTGAAAAGATAATCCCCCGCCAGAACCGCGACATGATTGCCGAAAGTCTCATTTAAAGTATCTGCACCGCGCCTTTTGGGGCTGTTGTCGATAACATCATCATGAATTAAGGTTGCAGTATGCAAAAGCTCTACGCCTGCCGCCAGGGTACATGCTTCATCGCGATCTTTTTGGTTTTGTTCAAGATTGGTAATAAGGCCTGCAGACAAAAGCAGCACCTTTGGGCGGATGCGCTTGCCTCCTGCATTTACTACCATTTGACACATGGCATTTACCCTCTGTTCAAAGGGAGTGCCGGTCAATGCTCCATTAAGAATAACTTCTACCTGTTCAAGATAAGGGCTGAGGAGTTTTTGTACATCAACGCTCATAAATAAATCCGAATTGTTATCAGGGTGAATTTTAGCGCAAATTCCAGGTTAATGGAGATGAATAAACTGCAGGATGATATAAAATTCTCTAATCTCATTAATTAATCGATCTGACGGTTACCCCTCCTGGTAGAGGCAGGCACTCTACCTGTCATCTGTAAGATCCATACAGCCTTTTTGTAAAGAAGCAGTTCCCCGCGTGCCTTGTCGTGAAACTGAGCATCTTTCTTCTCAAGATAATATCTTTTCTGATTTGGGTCTTCACTCATTATTGTTAAGGTGGAAGCAAGAATGGGAAGTGTTAGCAGGAATTTTAAACTGAGCCCCCTAAGCAAATACACGCGGTCTTGCTAAAAAATACTCGATACGTTACAAGTAGTATGTTAGTGTAA
>CAYNSI010000036.1:0-14656 GCA_964399665.1 uncultured Enterobacterales bacterium
AAAAGAAGCTTATCATGCGCCAAATAGGTGCGACAACAGGAATGTTGTATATTAAAAAAACGTGTATCTTCAAAGCGTTATAAAAAAGAGCCATGTTTTTTGAAGCTGATTATGAAAAATTTAAAAAAATTCTTTTAAAAATATGAAATTTGGTTTACACTTAGCTCAGGTTTGAAAGTTTGACAATCAGGCTTTGAATATAAAGGTTTTAAATATGTTTAATTGCAAAATCTATTCTTTTAAGTGGTGGCGCCTCGCGTAATTGCGGGGGATTTGCTATCGCTAGATTTTGCAGGGAACCCGCAGATTGCGGGTTTTTTCATGTCTTTTGATAAAGCCCGCAGCAGGTAAACAACAGAGATTTTGTGGAGGCTTTATCATGTATCCTTATCAAGAAAAACTCTATAAGTCCATTAACCTGGACCAGCATGAAAGTGAAGAACTGTTTAACTGTATCTTCAGGGGTGAAGTAAGCGAGATCGAGTTAAGCTCCCTTTTAACCTGCCTTAAGTTAAAGGGAGAAACCCAGCCAGAAATAACCGGGGCTGCCCTTGCTATGCTTCATGCCGCATCCCCCTTAAAAAGGCCTGATTATGAGGTAGGAGAGATCGTAGGTACCGGAGGGGACGGCCTAGCCACCATTAATATCTCAACCTTAGCTGCCATTGCCGGATCCTGTCTGGGGCTTAAGATTGCCAAGCATGGCAACAAAGCCGTAAGCTCAAAAACGGGAGCTTCGGATTTGTTAACGGCCTTAGGCTACGATATCAATTTATCTGAAGAGAAGATTTTAAAAAGCCTCAATGAAGAGGGCTTTGCTTTTATCTTTGCCCAGCAGTTTCACAAAGCCATGCGCTATGCTACCACGGTACGCCAAAGCCTTAGAACCAGAACCATTTTCAATCTGTTAGGTCCGCTTACCAATCCTATCAAGCCATCCTATGAGCTATTGGGAGTTTACTCAAAAGATCTCCTTGAGATTATGGCAGTTACCCTTAGGAAAACGGGAGTACAACGGGCCTTTTGCGTCAATGGCAGCGGCATGGATGAGATTGCCCCCTTCGGGATCACCCACTATGCCCGCCTCTTTGATGACGGACATGTTGAACTGGGCACCTTAACCAAGGATGATTTTGGGATCAGGCAGGACTTTACCCAGAATGATATTACCGGTGGAGATCCCGACGTCAATCGCGACATAGCCTGCAAGATCCTCTCAGGCAGGGGAAGTGATGCCCACAATGCCGCAGTAGGAGTCAATCTGGCTGCCCTCTTGGTGCTGGGCAATAAAGCCCCAGATCTTAAAACAGGATTTTCAATGGCAGTAGATACCTTAAAATCTGGAAATGCCATGAATAAGTTTGAGCGTCTGTGCGCGATCTCAAAGGGGGCTTAATCGTGCTCAAACCTGCAAAACTAAGCCAAAAGGCATTTAATTTAAAGGGACTAAAACACCAAGAGCTTGATAATACGGTTTTAGCTTCCATTATTAATGCCAAGGCTTTGGATCTGGAGGATTTTGCCTATTACCCGGATGGTGACGTCCCCAAAAGGTCTGATAATAAAAAGGCATCCCTTTATGAAGCCCTTAAAGGCGATGCCAAACACTTTATCTTTGAATGCAAAGCAGCATCACCAAGCCTTGGGGACATCAACACCAACCTTAATCTAAAAGAACTTGTGAAGGTTTACTCAAAAACTGCAAATGCCATCTCAGTTTTATGCGAAAAACATTTTTTTAAGGGCAGTTTTGAAAATCTTAACTTTGTAAAGCAAAATACCCATCTTCCCGTTATCTGCAAGGACTTTATAGTAGATAAAAGGCAAATCTATAAAGCCGCAGCTAAAGGAGCTGATGCCGTACTTTTAATGTGCTCGGTTCTTGATGAAGAAAAACTTTTGGAGCTTTACGACTGTGCCAAAAACTTAAGTCTTGAAGCATTGGTTGAAGTCCATGATAAAAAGGAAGCTTTATTTGCCCTAAAGCAGGATTTTCCCATAGTAGGAATCAATAACCGTAATTTAAAGACGTTAAAAATAGACTTTAATATCACAAGAGAACTTGCCTTTCTTAAAGATAAACTTTCAAATGGCAAAGAACGTGTCGTAATTTCAGAATCGGGGATCACAAGCCCCTCTGATATAGTGTCCCTTGATCCTGTCAATAATTTTCTTATCGGCTCTACCATATGTGAAGAGATAAATCCCTGCCGCAAGACTGCTGCCTTAAAATACGGCTTCAATAAAATCTGTGGTTTAAAAGATCAACAGGCTTTGGAAGCGGTAATTGCAGGAAGATCTGCTACCATGGCAGGATTTGTCCTGGTCCCGGGATCTCCAAGATATATAACCGCAGAGAAAGCAAAAGATCTTATAACAGCCACAGGAGCCTTAGAATATCTTTACACCGTAGGAGTCTTTTTGGATGAGAAGATAGAGACCATCAAAGAAGCCGTGCAAATTGCAGGCTTTGATTATGTGCAGCTGCACGGCAGTGAATCTTTATCCTATGTAATGGAACTTAAAAAGGCCCTGCCTGATATTAAGATCATCAAAGCCTTGAAAGGTGAAGATCCCGATCTGAGGTCGCAGGCAGAATCCTTCCTTGGCGTATGTGATCTCATTGTGCTTGACAGCAGCATCCCGGGTTCGGGGGTGGGTTTTGCCTGGGAGGGCATTGGTGATGCAGTTGACAGAAGCCGTACCCTGCTGTCCGGGGGAATTAATCTTGACAACATTGAAAAAGCCCTGGCACTTAATTTCGTGGGGCTTGATCTGTCAAGCGGGGCTGAGAGTAAAAGAGGATTTAAAGATCCTGAAAAAATTACCGCACTTTTAACCAAGATAAGATGTAAGGAGAAATAATGTTATTAGATCCTTTCTTCGGCAAATTCGGCGGCATGTATGTCCCCGAAGTCCTGGTGCCGGCATTGGAGCAGCTTGAAAAAGCCTTTGTTGAGGCCCAAAATGATCCTGCATTCTTGCAGGAATTTGAAGATCTGCTGTTCAATTACGCAGGAAGGCCTACTCCCATCACCTTATGCCGCAATTTGACCAAAGGCACTAAAACAAAAATCTATTTAAAACGCGAAGATCTGCTCCACGGCGGAGCACACAAAACCAATCAAGTCATAGGCCAGGCCCTGCTTGCCAAACGAATGGGAAAAACCAGGATCATAGCCGAAACCGGAGCAGGTCAGCATGGCACGGCAACAGCTTTGATCTGCGCGCTTTTGGGATTAAAGTGCACCATTTACATGGGAGCTGTCGACGTAAAAAGGCAGATGCCCAATGTCTTTAGAATGCGGCTTATGGGAGCTGAAGTTAAAGAGGTCACCGCAGGAGTTGGCACCTTAAAGGAAGCCTGCAACGAGGCTTTGCGTGATTGGGCCGGAAGTTTTGAATACACCCACTATATGCTGGGCACTGCAGCAGGCCCTCATCCTTTCCCCACCATGGTAAGAGAATACCAGAAGGTAATCGGAAAAGAGGCCAGAGCCCAAATTAAAGAAAAAGAAGGCAAAGAGCCCGATGCGGTAATAGCCTGTGTCGGAGGCGGCTCAAATGCCATAGGAATGTTCACGGAATTTCTCCCGAGCACTGTTCCCCTTTACGGCGTGGAGCCTGCAGGAAAGGGGATTGCCTCAGGCCATCACGGAGCCCCTCTTGCAAAAGGCTGTGAAGGCATTTTCTTCGGGGCCTATTCTTATAACATGCAAACCCCTGAAGGACAAATTCAAGAGTCCTACTCAGTAAGCGCAGGCCTTGATTTTCCGTCGGTAGGCCCTCAGCATGCCTATTTAAAGGACATAGGACGTGTTAACTATGTTTCAGCAACAGATGATGAGGCCCTGGAGGCTTTTGCCCTGTTATCCCTTTATGAAGGAATTATCCCGGCCTTGGAATCGGCCCATGCCCTGGCTTATGCCCTGAAGATGATGAGAGATAATCCTTCTTTGGAGCAGACCCTTCTTGTCAATCTCTCTGGCCGCGGCGACAAGGATATCTTCAATGTCTACGATATTTTTCAAAAACGCGGCATCTTAAAAGCAGACGGTACCATTGATGTCAGTGCCATAAACAATGCTAAGGAGTAATAAATGAGCTCTACCCGCTTTAAAGATCTTTTTGCCAAACTTAAAGCTCGTAATGAAGGCGCTTTCGTACCTTTTGCAACGTTGTGCCATCCTGATTTTAAAGCCTCCTATGAAGTATTAAAAACCATGGTGGAAAACGGTGCTGATGCCCTGGAGCTTGGTCTGCCCTTTTCAGATCCCTGCGCTGACGGCATTATTATTCAAAAAGCCAACCAAAGAGCGCTGCAAAACGGCTCAACTACGGATAAATGCTTTGAAATTACAGCCAAATTACGCAGTGATTTTCCGGATCTTCCCATCTCACTTCTAGTGTACTCCAATTTAGTGGTGGCAAGAGGCCTTGAAAAATTTTATGCCGATGCTGCTGCAGCCGGAATCGATGCGATCTTGGTACCTGACATCCCTGTTTCCATGATAGACGGCAGGCATAATTTCAAGGAAGCTGCCGTAAAAGCAGGCATTAATACCGTTCTTATTGCCCCTCCCAACTGTGATGATAAGACCATGGTCAGAATCGCCGAACTTTGTGAAGGTTATACCTACGTCTTATCACGCTTTGGCATCACGGGAACGGATAAGGAGTTCGGACGCCACCCCGAAGAATTTGCAAAATTAAAGGAGCTTAATGCCCCCAATACCTTATTGGGTTTTGGCATCTCAACCCCTGAGCATATAAAGGAGGCCTTGCAAATAGGTGCAGACGGCGCCATCGTAGGATCTGCCCTGGTACGCATCATAGAAGAACAGCACGATGACAGAGAAAAGATGCTTGCGTCTGTTGCCAAAACGGTTCAGGAATTAAAAAAAGCTTCCTGTTTTTAAGCTGCCCTCCCCTCCCTTTCCTGTGCCTGTCATAAGAAGACAGGCCTTTTAGCTTAACGCAGCAAGCCCCTCTTTTTTCTAAACTTGGGGATGAATTGCTGCATTGACAACTGACTGCAATTTAGTCGGCAGCCTGCACTTAAGTTACGTAACTTCTCCTTGGGGTTAGTTTGATTACTCTTTAATTTTTCTCTCCATCCCCGATTCTAGAGCCGTTTTATGCAACAAAAGCCTCCAAAGGAGGCTTTTGCTTTTACTGCATCATGCAGTTTTAAGGTAAGGATTTACTCCTGATTTGCGGCTGCAAAAGCTGCTGCCATGGCAGTTGGAGCTGCTTCCTTGTTCTGCTTTTCATTTAAGCTTTCAAGGGCCTCCTTCTCCTCAGCTTCGTCTCTTGCACGTATTGACAGGGAGATCTGGCGGGTCTTGCGATCTACATTAACGATCTTGGCCTCCACGGCATCTCCTGCCTTTAAGACTGCAGTTGCATCTTCAACGCGCTCGCGGGAAATATCAGCAGCCCTCAGATAGCCGGTAACTCCGGGTGCCAGGGTGATAACCGCACCGCGGGCTTCTACCTGCTCTACAGTGCCGCTTACCACGGAGCCCTTATGATTAGCGCTGAGGTATTCAGCAAAAGGATCTTCTGCAATCTGCTTTAACCCCAGGGAAATGCGCTCACGATCAGGATCTACCTGAAGCACAACGGCAGTTATCTCAGCGCCTTTCTTAAATTCGCGCACCGCCTCTTCCCCCGACTGCTGCCAGCTTATGTCGGATAAGTGAACAAGACCGTCAATCCCGCCTTCAAGGCCGATAAATATGCCAAAATCGGTAATGCTCTTGATCTTGCCGGTAACCTTGTCACCCTTTGAATGGGTCTCGGCAAACTGCAGCCATGGATTGGGCTTGCACTGTTTTAGTCCTAAGGAAATCCTGCGACGCTCCTCGTCTATCTCTAGGACCTTGACGGTAACAACATCACCTACGGAAACCACTTTGGACGGGTGAATATTCTTGTTGGTCCAGTCCATCTCAGAGACGTGAACCAGGCCTTCAACGCCCTCCTGGAGCTCTACAAAGCAGCCGTAATCGGTAAGATTGGTGATCTTGCCTTCAATATTGGTGCCTACCGGGAAGCGTTCTGCAATATTGGCCCAGGGATCTTCACCAAGCTGCTTTAATCCTAAGGACACGCGCTGACGTTCTCTGTCAAACTTTAACACCTTAACTTCAATTTCGTCGCCTACGGTAACTATCTCAGAAGGATGCTTGACACGCTTCCAAGCCATGTCGGTAATGTGTAAAAGACCGTCCACTCCGCCTAAATCAACAAAGGCGCCGTAATCAGTAAGGTTCTTTACTACTCCCTTGACCTCCTGTCCCTCTTCCAGGCTGGCAAGAACATTTTCACGCTCTGATGAGGATTCAGACTCAATGACGGCCCTTCTTGAAACTACAACATTGTTGCGCTTCTGGTCGAGTTTAATTACCTTGAATTGGAGCTCTTTATTCTCCAAAGGAGAGGTATCACGTACCGGACGGACATCAACCAGTGAACCCGGCAAAAAGGCACGAATCCCGCCCAGCTGTACGGTAAAGCCGCCCTTTACCTTGCCGTCAATAACACCGGTTACGGCCTCATTATTATTGAAGGATTCCTCAAGTCTGCCCCAGGCTTCATTGCGTTTGGCCTTTTCGCGGGAGAGAATGGTCTCACCATCCCCTGATTCCACGGACTCTAAGGCAACATCAACGACATCACCGACTTTAACTTCAAGTTCGCCCTGAGCATTCATAAACTGCTCTTGAGGGATGTGGGACTCGGATTTGAGTCCGGCATCTACGGTGACATAACCATTGTCAATGGAAATGATGGTACCGTGGACTATTGATCCCGGGCGGGTTTCTGTTGACTTCACTGACTCTTCAAAGAGTTCTTTAAAAGATAAATTTTCCATGTAAGGTAACTAAAGTTCCAGCTTAGCCTTAAAACTTCCCTGCTTTAAGGGGTTATTACAAAAAAGACAGGCCTCCATGCCTGCCTGCTCCGAGGTTTACCTCAGATTCCAAATTCTTTCTGCTTGGCGGTCACCAGGGCCATGGCAGCTTCAAAAACTTCCTCAATCCCCATATTGGTCGAATCGAGGATAACAGCATCCGATGCCGGCACCAAAGGAGACACAGACCTGCTGCGATCACGCGCATCGCGCTCTTTGATCCCTTTGAGTATGGTTTCAAAGTCTGATCCCATACCTGAAGCTTCAAGCTGCAGCTGCCTTCTTCTCGCTCTTTCCTCAAAGGATGCATCCAAAAAAATCTTCACCTGTGCTTTTGGGAACACTACCGTTCCCATATCACGGCCGTCGGCAACCAGACCTTCACCTTTGGCAAAATCCCGCTGCCTTTGCAGCAACGCCTGACGCACTTTGGGAAAGGCTGCAACCCTGCTGGCGTTTTCACTTGCCTCTGCAGTGCGGATTGCGCGGGTGACATCCTCACTGCCCAACATCACCGTAACACCATTTGGCGCCGCCTTAAAATGAAGATCCATAAATAGTGCCTGCTGCACCAGGGAATCCTCGTCAAAAAGCGCAAGTCCGGCCTTTCTTGCCGCATATGCCAGCACTCTGTAGATGGCACCTGAATCTAAGAGGTCGTATCCTAAAGTTCTTGCAAGTCTGCTTGAAAGCTCGCCTTTTCCGGCCCCTCCGGGACCGTCAACGGTGATGATAAAAGTACCGGGCATCAAAGCCTCCTTTAAAGGGCACATTCTACCTGAAAAAGGCGATTTTTTGAGCTTTTTTAAAAATTTTTTGTATCATTCGTGAAATCGCCCGCAAAGCCATTGGTTCCTTGTTATACCCATAGGAAGTAAGCCATCTTAAGGAAGCCACAGGGGTCCTAAGTATTTTCTTTTGGGAAGCTTAAATTTATCAGGATAGGTGACATCAACAAGATACAGACCGTCGGCTCTTGCCATTGGGCCTGCGGCACTGCGATCTGCAGCTTCCAAAACCGCAGCAAGCCAGGAAGGATCTTTTTTTAAACTTCCTATCAAAAGAAGCGACCCTACAATATTGCGCACCATGTGGTTTAAAAAGGCATTGGCTGCAATATCAAAAATAAGATAGGGCCCATGGCGGGTAACTTCAATAAAATGAACACAGCGGTTTGGGCTTTTGCTGTCATCATCAGCTCCCCTGAAGGAAGAAAAATCATGCTCCCCCAATAATATTTGGGCAGCTTCCGTCATGATCTTCTCGTTAAAACTGCCGTGCACGACGCTGACTCCACGGCTTAAAATCGCATTTCTTGCAGGAGTATTTAAAATAATGTAACGATAGCGCCTTGCAACTGCTGAGAATCTGGCATGAAACTTATCATCAACCTCTTGTGCCCAGGTTATCGCGATCTCTGGGGGCAGATGCGTATTGGTGCCAAAGATCCAAGCTTTTTCATCACGCTTTTTACAGCATTCAAAGTGGATCACCTGCCCTGTGGCATTTACCCCGGCATCGGTACGTCCCGCGCACACCAAGGATACTTGTTCATCTGCAATGACAGAGAGGGCCCGCTCAAGCTCTCCTTGCACGGTATAAGCCTGAGGCTGTCTTTGAAAGCCTGCAAAAGGCGCTCCACAATACTCTACTCCCAGGGCATAGCGCATCACAATACCCTCTAGGTTCCCTGCCTGAAGACCATGGTTTTTGACAGTACGAAAGTAAGCATCATCACAGCTGCTGCTGCAATTAAAACAGCTAAGATCCCCCTAAGCCCCAGGTACAGCATGAAAGATACCAGAATGTTGCGGCAAAAGAGCATCAAAAGGGCAATCAGCAGGAATTTGACTATTGAGCCTTTGACTTTGAAAGTATAGTGTTGATGCCCCCAAAAGGACACCATAAAAGCCGTAGCAAATGCCACTGTGGTAACCATATTTTCATGAAAATGAAACCAATAAAGCAGTATCAGACTTGAAACCAAATCAGTTAAGGTTGCAAGTGAACCTACAATTGCAAAGCGCACCAGCTGCAGCAGCCTGCTGTCACCATCCAATTTTGCGAAAAAATTGTAAGGCACTTTAAGTACCCTTATCATTTACATAGATCCCGTGATCTGTGGTGTTGACGCCTTCTTTTAACCTCTTCTTAAGGGTACCTTCTATCCCCGATACTACGTACACGGGCCTGCGCTTAATCTCCTCGGTCATCCTTCCTAAGTATTCTCCTATGACACCTATTGAGATAAGCTGCACTGCCCCCATGAATAAAATAACGCACATCAAAGAAGCGTATCCTGGAACATCACTGCCTGATATTAAAGTATTTAAAATGATGACCGTCATGTAGATAAAAGCTGCCGCTGCCACGCTCACCCCTACATATGACCACAGTCTTAACGGCAGCGAGGAAAACGACATGATGCCGTCCAAGGCAAAGTTCCAAAGCTTCCAGTAATTCCACTTGGATTTGCCGGCACTTCTTTTGGGTCTTTTGTAAGCAACGGCGGCCGACTTAAATCCGGCCCAGGCAAAAAGTCCTTTCATAAAACGGTTGGTCTCAGGAAGAGATCTTAAAGCGCTTACCACCTTTTTGTTCATCAACCTAAAATCACCGGCATTCTCAGGAATGGTGACCCTTGCTGACATTTTATTGAAGATCCTGTAAAAGACACTAGAGGAAATTCTTTTTATTCCGCTGTCCGATGAGCGATCCTCCCTTACTCCGTATACCGTATCAACTCCCTTATCCTGCCATACTTTGATAAATTCCAAAACAAGCTCCGGCGGATCTTGAAGGTCAACATCAATGGGGACGACAGCATCGGCCTCAACCAAATCTAAAGCAGCAGACATGGCAGCTTCCTTGCCGAAATTGCGCGACAAACTCAAAAGGCTTATTTTAAGTTTTTGTTCTTGTGCGATAAGATTTTTTATGACATTTACAGTTTGGTCTTTGGAACCGTCATCGATGAATACCACTTCAAGATGATCAAGGATGGTCTCAAGTTTGTCTTTGACAGCATCAATAAAGATACCGACAGCCTCTTCCTCATTGTATACAGGAACAATCAGTGCCAGATGATAAGATTCCATCTTTAACCCATTTAATCCATTAAAAACTCCTGGCGGGAGGAGGGGTTGACTTTAAAATGCCCCCCCAAAGCCGTGGTAGTGGTATACGAAGTTTGATCCAAAGCCCCGCGGGATTTGACACAATAGTGGGTGGCGCTGATGGACACAGCCACATTCTTAGTTTCAAGAAGAGTTTGCAGGGCAACTAAAATCTGCTGGGTAAGTCTTTCCTGCACCTGAGGACGGCGGGCAAAAAACTGCACTACTCGATTTATTTTGGAAAGACCGATTATTTTATTCCCCGGCATATAGGCAACCTTTGCCCTGCCGTCAATAACCACCAGATGATGCTCACAGGTTGAAGTTACAGTAATATCGCTTACCTTAATCATCTCATCAAATTTCATCTTGTTTTCAATTAAGGTAATTTCAGGAAAGTTCCTATAGTCAAGACCTGAGAAAATCTCATTGACAAACATTTTTCCCACCCGGCAAGGAGTACGCTCTAAAGAGTCATCCGTCAAATCAAGTCCCAGGATCTCCAGGATCTCCTTGACATGGGAGCTTACCATCTTAATTTTCTCATCAGATGTTGCAAGGGCGTACTTATTGTTTACAACCGGAGTTTCAAGCCCCCGCTGGATTAGGGCATCCTTTACCATCAAGGCCTCTGCCGACAATCCCGTCATCTAAAAGCTCCTGCTTTTTGGATACCATAAAACACTCTTTTCCGGGGCAAAATGAAGATGCTGATGTTTTAAACCACATTGCTGCCCTAGATACTCACCAAGAAGCCTTATGCCGTCCTGCTCTGAAGCATAATGCCCCACCGCAAAAACCAAAGTTTCCGTCTCCTTGGCAAGATGGTAGGTCTGCTCGGATACATCACCTGTTATCAGGGCATCATATTTTTCAAAACAGCCTTTTTCAAGGATAAAGGAGCCTGATCCTGAACACACTGCGACATTGGAAATTAAAAAATCAGGATCTGCATTTCCTATTACCGCAACTTCAGTATCAAGCTTCAAGCTCAGCAATTGGCCCGCATCTTTCACTGCAACAGGCTCTTTTAACAAGGCGCGCATGGCAATTGAGCTTTTATCCCCGGGCCTTACATAGTCAAATTTTTCAGGATTTAAAAGATCTATTAAATATCTGTTGTTGCCTATCTTGTCATTGGCATCTAAGGGCAGATGCCAGGCATAAAGATTGATATCAGCATCCATTAAGGCCTTAAGGCGTTTTTTCATGCTCCCTATTGTCCTGGAATCGGCCCCTTTCCAGAACAGACCGTGATGGACCAAAAGCGCATCAGCACCGATGCTAACTGCAGCATTGACGGCATCAAGCGAGGCAGTGGCCGCTGTTGCCACAAAGGTGACCTCTTTTTTGCCTTCGACCTGAAGACCGTTGTATGAAACATCATCAAAAAAGGCGGTGTCCAAAAATTCATCCACAAGATGAAGCAATTTGATATTAAGCATGAAGAGCCTTGAAGTTTATTTGGGAACTATCCTTGCTTTTACCCCGGCAGCTTCGTCTATTTTGGAAACCAGACTTTCAAGAGAGCTGCGATCGCCATCTCCTGCATAGATCCTGATCATTTCCCTGCCCTCTGAAGTTACGGTCTCGCTCCTTGGAGTAATGCCGGCATTTCTCAAAATATTCATTACCCTGTCAGCATTGCTTTTTTGCGAAAATACCCCAACCTGCACGGTAAAGCCTCCAGTTCCTGAAGAAGAGGCAGCACTTGGGGCCGCTTGTGGTGCCGCAGCGGGGGCAGAAGCAGGAGCAGGAGAAGCAGCAGGAGCTGCAGGAGCGGTATTTGTCCTGGCATTGGCGGCAACTAAAACCTCCTCCTGCGGCTTATCAGAAGAAACTGCAGGCTCTGTGACAGCTGTCCTTTGGGGAGGATTATCATTGGTAAAACTTAACTGCTCGACATTGTCCTGCCCTGCAGCAGCTGCAGAAGGTGTCGTTGGTGCGCTGGAGTTAGCACCTGTAAGTTCTGCCAAAAGTTCGGGATTTTCTGAAATCAAGCCGTGACTGCTGTCATCTTCAGGGGCCAGTAAGGAGGAATAGTCAGGCTCTGCAAGATTTAAGTCGCTGCTTACTGAACCGTGACCTGCTAAAGCTTTGGCATCATCCGGAGTTTGCTGAGGGCTTCTTCCCAGCAGGGCAGGCAGGGCAATAAGAAGGATGGAAATGATGATTAAAAACCCAACAATACGATTTCTAAGAGTCACAGCAATAGCCATGTCACAATCCTCTTAAGCTTTTTGATCCAAGAGCTCTTTAACTGCCCCTGCAGTATAAAAGGAACCGAACACTGCCACCTTGCCCTCCCCTTCTGCAAGAGCCGCCTTAAAGGCTGAAATTACCTTATTATATGATTTAATTCTCTCTTTTTTTACGCCGGCGCCAAATAATGCCTTTTCAAGACGGGTAACTTCAGCCCCCCTGCTGCAGTCAAGACCTGCGATGTAAAACCTTGCAAACAAAGGTGCCATAATGGCAATGACCCCTTCAATATCCTTGTCATCAAGCATGCCGATAACAGCAGCGATGCATCCTTTATCACCATCTCCAAAGCGCTCTTTTAAGGATGCCTGCAAATTCAAGGCTGCAGGAACATTATGGGCCACATCAAGGACAACCGTTGTGCCTCCAATTTGATGTTCTTCCATGCGACAAGGTAAAGCAGCGCTTGTCAAGGCTTTTTTAACCATGCTCTCATCAAGGTTTGGACACAGCATTTTTTTAAGGCAGGAAGCTGCCATGAGGGCAGGACCAAGACAGGGGGTGGGAATTGCAAAATCCCTAAATGAAAAGCAAAGGTGCTCAGATTTGAAGGTATACACCCTGCTGCTGCCTTCCCCACTGCAGTTTATGGTGTATCCTTCATCAGGGCAAAAAAGAGTGCTACAGGTTTTTGTTACCCTCTGTTTGATGATCCTCATTGCCGCAGGTTCTATCCTTCCTGTAACCACAATGCTGTTATCTTTGATGACAGCTGCCTTCTCCTTTGCAATCTCCTCTATGGTACTGCCTAAGATCTTCATATGATCAAGCCCTATTGAAGGGATGATGCATAAATCAGCATCAATGGCATTTACGGCATCAAGCCTGCCGCCTAAGCCGATTTCCATTACCGCAGCTGCAACAGACTCCTTTTTAAAGGCCAAAAAGGCTGCATATGTTGCATGCTCAAAATAGGAAAGTTCAATCCCAAGCTTCTTACTTACCTTAAAAGATTCATCAAGACACCAGGCTAACAGAGCAGGATCAATCCTCTTGTCATTGATTAGATAGCGCTCGGTAAAATTGATAAGATGAGGTGAGGTATAAAGACCTGCTAAAAGGCCGCAGTATCCAAGACACTTATTTACAAAAGAGGCACAGGAACCCTTGCCGTTGGTACCTGCCACCTCAATTACCGCAGTATTGGCAAAGTAGTCTGCAATCCCGTGCTCCCTGACCATCCGAGCCATCCTGTCAAGGCCTAAGAGCATTTTGCTGCTGTCAAGACTTTCAAGACGTAACAGGCACTTATCAAGTTCTGCTGCCATCTTTGCGATCCTTAAACTTCAGGATTACAGGAAAATCTAAAAGACCTACACCCTAAAAGGTTTTTTTCTGGCAGTTTTTTTGGCCGCCTTTGAGGTTTTATCGTCGGAGGCTTTGACCTCAGGGGCCTGCTGATCAAAATCCACAGGTTCTGCAGTCTTGAGCAGCAGGGCAATTAACCTTGCAATGACATCGCGCATGGTGCTTCTTTCTGCGATGATATCAACAGCACCTTTTTCTCTTAGAAACTCGGCACGCTGAAAGCCTTCGGGGAGTTTTTCACGAACGGTCTGCTCAATGACCCTGGGGCCTGCAAAACCTATTAAGGCATTGGGCTCGGCAATGTTGATATCCCCCAGCATGGCAAGGGATGCGGACACTCCTCCCATGGTGGGATTACACATCACGCTTATAAAAGGCAGTCTTGCCTCAGCTAACCTTGCCAGGGCAGCTGAAGTCTTGGCCATTTGCATCAGGGAAAACAAGGACTCCTGCATTCTGGCCCCTCCTGAGGTTGAAAAGCACACCAAAGCACGATGCTCTCTTAAACACTCATTTACAGCAAGGCAGAATCTAGCACCTACCACAGATCCCATGGATCCGCCCATAAACTCAAACTCAAAGGCACAGACTACCACCGGAATGCCTTTTAAAAAGCCCTTCTCAACTACTATGGCATCCTTTTCCCCGGTAGTCTTCTGCGCAGCGCTGTAACGATCCTTATAGCGCTTAAGATCCTTGAATTTAAGGACATCCTTTGGCTCCAATTTAGCGCCCAGCTCCATCCGTCCTTTTTTATCCAGGAAGGAATCAAGACGGACCCTGGCTTTAATGCGCATATGGTGGCCGCATTTGGGACAAACATTAAGATTGCGCTCAAGCTCAGCCCTGTAGAGCACCTGCTCACAGGCTTCACACTTGGTCCACACCCCCTCGGGGATCTCATGTTTGCTGCTGCCGTCACTTTTTGGCAGTATTTTCTCAAGCCAGCTCATTGTTCCCTGTGCTCCGTTTATTGCAGCTTTTTTGCTCTCAAGCTCAAGGCTTGAAGGGCGATTATACCATGCCCCGTTTTTTGGCAGGATAAATTTAT
>CAYNSI010000037.1:0-14624 GCA_964399665.1 uncultured Enterobacterales bacterium
GTAATAGGTGCAATGACACCGCCTGTTGCGGTAATTATCTTTGCCACTTCTTCGGTTACCGGATTGAAGATGGGGGAAGTGGCCAGGGGACAGCTGCCGTTCTTCCTCGGCTATTTGATAGTATTCTTCCTGGTAGTATTCGTCCCGTGGTTCAGCGTGGCATTAAGGTAGCTTAAACATGACAGCGCCTTTTAGCAGCATCAAAGGCGCTGCTCCTACCAGAAACTATCATCCAGGGCCCCCCGTGGGGGTTGTTTTACAAAATACTACAACAGACGCAAATCCATGATGCTGCAAAATAAATGAGTTTAGAGTTTTCCTAAAGTTGGCTTTAAGATTTCATTAAGTTTCCTGCACCTGCAATTTATCTTCCTATGAAGCCTCCTGACTGCATCCGCCATAATCTTGCGTATAAGCCTTCTTGTTTAAGAAGATCCTGATGGGTTCCCATTTCCTCAAGCCTGCCTTCATTGATGACGGCTATGCGATCCATCCTCAGAAGGGTTGACAGCCTGTGGGCTACTGCTATTACCGTTCGCCCTGCCATAATATGGTCTAAGTTTTTGGTTACGATTTCTTCAGCCTGGGAGTCAAGTGCCGAAGTTGCCTCATCCAAAATCAAAACAGGAGCATCCTTAAGAACCACCCTTGCAAGGGCAATGCGCTGTCTTTGACCTCCAGAAAGTTTTACTCCTCGATCTCCTACCATGGAATCAAAACCGGTTGCCCCGCGGTGATCTGAAAGATGTTCAATAAAGCTTAAGGCATCAGTGGCACGGGCAGCTTCCATTAAGGAATCGGCATCATTTCTTCTGGCCCCGTAGACAATATTTTCCTTTACGGTTCGGTGCATCAAGGTAGGATCCTGGGCAACCAGGGCAAAAGCATCACGCAAATCATCCTGCATAAGATCCCTGATATCCACCTTATCAAGGGTAATCGAGCCTTCCCTTACTTCATAAAAACGCAGCAACAGGTTAATTAAGGTGGACTTGCCGGCTCCTGATGGTCCTACAATTCCTATTTTCTCACCTGCTTTTATTTCAAGGGAAAAGTTACTGATAACCTCCTTGCCGTCAAGATAGGAGAAGCTCACATTATTAAAAGCAATATCACCTTTAACCTTGGCAATTTTCCGGGGCTTAATAGGATCTTGAATCGCCCAGGGCCTTGCTATGGTGTGAATGCCGTCATAGATGGTGCCGATATTTTCAAAGACCGCCCCTATTTCCCACATCATCCAGCGGGACATATTGATCATGCGAATGGCGATGGCCACGGCAACTGCAATGTCCCCCGGGGTAATGTAACCTTCCATCCAAAGCTTAAGGCACAATATCGTAATAGAAATTAACAGGGCATAATTTAAAAGCTGCACTGTCACATCAAATAAGGTAAGGATCCTCAGGGCTTTATAATCTGCCTCAATAAAATTTGTCATGCCCTCCCTGGCATACTGCTCTTCGCGCCCCTTCCCACCGAAAAGCTTGACCGTAGAGATATTGACATAGGAATCTACTATGCGTCCTACCATATCAGAGCGTGCTGCTGCCTGAACTTGAGCCTGGGCTCGCAGTCTGGGGATAAAGAAAAATACCGCTCCTAAATACAACAGCAGCCAGATACCTAAGGGAATCATCATCAAAAGGTCAGCATCGGCCAGCATATAAAGCATGGTGATAAGGTAAACTGCCATATGCATGATGACATCAGAAAGCTTCAAGACTGCCGTTCTGACCGCCTGGGCTGTCTGCATCAGCATATTGGCAACGCGCCCTGCAAACTCATCGGTAAAAAAGGACAGGGACTGTCCCAACAGATAGCGGTGGACCTGCCACCTTATCTGCATTGAATAGTTGCCTGAGATAGTTTGATGCAGCAAAAGAGAGTGCATTATTTTGGCAAGGGGCAGCAGCACGGCGGCCAACACCAGCATGGCAAAAAGAGAGCTTTTATGTTCTGTCATAAAGGCTGCAGGATTGGTATGTGAGGTCCAGTCAACAATAAGCCCCATGCAGGCAAAAAACATGGCCTCACCTGCTGCCATAAAGGCAGTCAAAAAAGTGGTAATGATAAGAAACTTCCACAATCCTTTGGTGTAGAAGAAGATAAAGCGTACAAAGTGCTTGGGCGGTTCACCCTTTTCGTCATGCGGAAAAGCCGGCACCAAACGCTCAAAAAACCGCAGCAATCCATTCATTATCATCATAGGATCCTAAGGCAACAAATATGCTGGCAAATTTCTTTCCCGAAAACTCTTGTCATGCTTAAGACCCTTAGGTTTGCGATCATCGACTTGAAATTTTACCATAAGGGCACCCGGCTTCAATTTCGCTCCGCGGCGGTTACTTTGCAGGACATCCCAAAGGTTTGGGTGCTGCTTAAAAAGGATTGTGAAAATTCCAAAATCCTTTTGCGCAAGGCAGCCGCACCAAAATTGGGCGTAACTGTCTTACGCCAATGATTTAGCAGATCCCGACGTTCCATTGAGAAATACGTGTGCGTAAACTCAAGCTTTCTGTTATCAAGGTTTTTTGATGCTATTAAAGGTCTGTGCGCAGCCAAGATCCTAAAAAAGGCAGCCTATTATCAATCCTGAACTTTTTAGTAAGAAAATCGACTGTGTCACAATTTTTACACTTAATGGTCCCTAAGGAATATTTTTCAAATATACTCGTGATATATCAGTTTAGGAAAAAAGGCGACCAAACCGTGGTTAAAAAGGCCAAGTCAGAAGTAGCATATGCTTATCTTAAGGAAGAAATCATCAGGGGCACATTCCGCCCCATGGAGACAATCAGCGAGGATGAGCTGCAGTCTGCCCTGCAGATGTCCCGCACCCCCGTGCGTGAAGCCGTTTTAAGATTGAAAAATGAAGGCTTTTTGATGGTTTCCCCCAATAAGGGTACCTTTGTGCAGCCTCTGACCATTGACCTTATCAAATATCTTTACACCTTAAGGCGCCTGAATGAGCCGCACGTCTCCTACCTTGCGTCCCTGAAGATTAAAAAAGAAGAGCTCCGTCATTTATTTGAGCAGAATTCAGCCTATATCCCAAAAGATCGGGAAGAACAGGAAGAATCAATTAGAAGAGACAGCAGCCTGCACTGGACACTTCTTAACAACTGCGGTAATCCCTTTTTAATTAAAGCCATGTCCAGCGTGTATGACCATGTTGATAGAGCAAGATTTATTATCCAGGATCCTTATTTTGAGGAGCATGCCCAAGAACATAATGCCATTTTGGATGCCATGCTGACTCAGGATCAGGCGCTCATTGAAAAAGCGGCTTTGGAACATGTTCTGCAATCTCAGAGGAGGGCCATGCATCTGTTGTTTAATTAGCGGATAAAAAGAATATCCTTGTTTGTTGTCATTAATTATCAGGAGATTAAAGTATGAAATCAGGGCTTAAAAGTCTATTTGCAGCAGGAATGATTTCCATATGTGCACTAAGCTCTTATGCCTATGCACGCGACGTTAAAATTCCCAATACCCTTGCATTGGATAATCCCATAAACGTTGGTTTGCAGGCCTTTGCGGATGAAGTTGCCTCCAAGACCAACGGAGATTTGACGTTCACAATTATACCAAACGGGGTTTTGGGCGGAGAGCAGGAAATGATCGCCCAATGCATAGGCGGCATGGTCGAAGCAATGGCAGTAGGCGGTCTTAATGCCTTCCAGCAGCAGGTTCCCGCCCTGGCTGTGGACAACCTGCCTTTTATGTTCAAAACAGCAGAGGAGGCCTATAAAGCCTTTGACGGTCCTTTTGGGGAGGCATTAAATGCCAAAGTAGAGCCGCTGGGGCTTAAAAAAATTACCTTCTTAGAACACGGCTTCAGGCAGATTACAAACAACAGACAGGAGATCCACACTCCTGCCGATCTTAAGGGTCTTAAGATGCGCGTCCCTGCCGTTGAAATCAGGGTGCAGACTTTCAGGGCGCTGGGATCAAATCCGGTACCAATGCCTCTTCCTGAGCTATTTACCGCCTTACAACAAGGCGCCGTAGATGCCCAGGAGAATCCCATCACCACAATTTTGGCCATGAAATTTAATGAAGTGCAAAAGTACGTAACCATATCAAATCATATCCATGACACCGGTGCCTTGTACTTCAACAAACAATTCTGGGACAGCCTGTCTCCTGAATATCAGGACATTATCATGCAGGCTGGCAAAACAGGCATGGAGGCAAGCCGCAAGGCAGGAGAAGGTGCTGATGAGCAGGGTATCGCCCAGCTTAAGGCCTTAGGAAATATAGTTACCGAACTTACTGACGAGGAGCACCAGGCTTTTGTTGATGCGGTTCAGCCGGTTTGGGACAACTACATCAAAGAATACGGGGATGCCGACCTTAAGCTGCTGAATCAATAAACAAAAGAACATTTAATTTAGTAAGGGCAGCTGCTGCCCTTATGCCTCTTTTTTCATGATTGGTCTTTTGTGAAGGAGTCTTTATGGCCGTTATTCTGCAAAAATTCACTAATCTGGTTTATTACATAGCAACTCTGCTCTTTCTAACCATGACTTTCGTGTTGTTTGTCAATGCGGCATTAAGGTATGTCGTGGGAACTTCCATTATTTGGGCTGAGGAAATTTCCCTGCTTTGCATGGTGTGGATTGTCTTTTTAGGTGCGATCATCGCCTCCCTTAAATTATCCCATACCAGAATTACTTTCTTTATCAACAAAATACCTGAAGCAAATCGCAAATACTTAGTCGGCCTGGTCTCAATTCTTACAGCAGTTGTAGCAATCATAATTGCCTATTATGGGGTAGATGTAATCAAAGTAAGTCTTCTTTCAAGATCCTCTGCTTTGGGTTATCCGCTGGTAATACTGTACATTTCCGCGCCCTTAAGCTGCTTTGTGATGAGCATAATCTTTTTTGTCCAGGGTATCCTGCAGCTTCAAGGTAAATATCCCCTGGAAGTTTCCTATGACGATGGAGATGAGTAATGATTACCTTAATGATTGTAACCCTGCTTGTCTGCCTGTTTCTTGGAATGCCCATAGCATTCTCAGTAGCGTCAAGTTCGATGGTATTCATCCTGATGCAGGGATTCCCGACTTTGGCGGTAATTCCCCAAAAAATGGTTGAGGGGGTAAACTCCTTTCCTTTTCTTGCCCTGCCCCTATTCATCCTGTCAGGCGAAATCATGATGTACGGCAGTACCCCCCGCCTTATGAGATTAGCCAATATGCTGGTACGCAGAGTTCCAGGCGGCCTGGGGGCAGCAACAGCCATAGGCGGAGCCTTCTTTGGTGCAGTATCAGGATCTGGTGTGGCATCCACTGCTGCAGTTGGAAATATTGTAGAGCCTGAAATGATCAACAAGGGTTATTCCAAGGCCTTTACAGCATCACTGGTTGCAGGCGCCGGCAATTTAGGAATGATTATTCCTCCTTCATTTACCATGGTTATGTACGGAGCCACGGGTGGAGTGTCAATAGGGGCAATGTTCGTAGCAGGAGTACTACCTGGTCTGCTTATGGCACTTGCCTTTGTATTTTTGTCAATTTTTATCGGAAAAATAAGAGGTTATCGTGAAAGCGAATTTGCCGCATTGACTTTAAAAGATCGCCTCTACATTGTCTCCGATGCGCTTTTGCCGCTGGTTATGCCCATTATCATATTAGGAGGCGTAATGTCAGGGGCTGCCACTCCGACGGAATCTGCCGCCGTAGCCAGTGTCTATGCCTTCTTTCTGGCAGGCTTTGTATATAAAGAGATTAAACCTAAAACCATCATTAAGATCTGTGCCAACAGCACATTGACTACTGCCATTGTGATGCTGGTTATAGCTACATCAGCCTCGTTCAGCTGGCTTTCTGCCATGAATGGGATCCCCGAAATGTTTACCAGAGCAATGATCTCCCTTTCTGAAGATCCGACCACAATTGTGGTACTGCTGATGCTTCTCATGGTTATTCTGGGGACATTCATGGATGCCAACTGCCTTATCATTCTGTTGACTCCCATCCTGGTTCCTTTGATGATAACCATTGGGTTTGACACCGTGCACTTTGGGATTATTTTAATCTGCTCAATGGCAATAGGCGGGGTCACGCCTCCTCTGGCGCTGTCCCTGTTCGTATCAACCCGCATTGCCAGGATCGGTGTCGATCAAACATTCCCTGACTGTCTGTATGTAGTCGGCGTAATGGTAGCAGTAACCTTAATCCTGGTATTCTTCCCCGGTATTTCCCTGTACCTGCCATCTTTAGGCGGCCTGGTATCTTATTGATTAAATGAGGTTTAATATGAATAATAAAATAGCAGTCATAACAGGAGGCAGCAAGGGCATAGGCTTTGCTGCCGCCGGGATTTTTGCAAAAAAAGGCTACAGGATCTTCCTTATTTCAAGATCTTTAACTGATTTGGAACAGGCCAAAGTAAAGCTTAAAACGCAAAACCCCGATGCGGAAGTTGAAATTGCATCTGTTGATGTCTCCCAAGCTGAAGAATGCGAAAGCTTCTGCGCGATGCTGCAGCAAAAGGTAACCCATGTAAATGCCTTGATAAATTGTGCCGGCATTAATATCCGTAAAACCGCAGCAGATCTTAGTATCGAAGAATACCGCCGCATCATGGCAACAGATCTTGACGGCACCTTTTACATGTGCAAATTTATGCTGCCATTACTAAAAGCGGCTCACAAGGGGAAAATTGTAAATACCTCATCCTTAATGGCACTGGTAACCCGTCCCAGGATTGCCCCATATGCCGCGGCCAAGGCCGGAGTATCGCAGTTAACCAAGGCTCTTGCTATAGAATGGGCCCCATTTGGAATTAATGTTAACGCCGTAATCCCCGGATTTACCTTAACTGAAATGGTCTATGATTTACAAAAAGATACTGCCTTTAACCAGTTTGTAGTAGACAGAACCCCGTCGGGTAAATGGATTAATCCTGAGCAGGTAGGAGATCTTATTTACTTTTTGGCCTCAGATAAGGCTGATGCTATAACCGGGGTGAATGTTCCGGTAGACGGCGGGATTGCAGCATCCTTAGGCTGGAAGGAGACTTTATAACAGCTTACCTAAAAAACCTGTCCCGACAAAAACCTGTCCTGCTTCCACAGAAACGACAGGTCAGACTTTGCCAAAAGATGGGAAAATCCTAAAAAGGCGGCCTCGTCGCTTCTGTGTCTCCATCTCCAAATAGGAGCCTTCTTAATGCAGGATCCACAGGATCCTGCATTAAAGGGCGCCGGTCTTTAAGCCTTCCTGCTTTCTTTTACTGCCTCTGCCACGGCCTTTGCCAGCGCATCAACATTATTCTCAGTTACAGCAGCAATACAGATACGCCCCGAGTCCACTATGTAAATGCCATGACGGCTTTTTAAAAACTCTACATCCTCTTTGGTTAAACCTGAAAAGGAGAACATGCCGTTCTGCCCGGTTATAAAACTAAAGTCCCCGGCACCGTATTCTGAAAGCTTTCTGCTCAAAAGTTCCCGCATACTACGGATCCTGTTGCGCATACTTGCAAGTTCAACTTCCCATTTTTTCCTGGAATCAGGATTGCCAAGAACCTCAACGACAATTTTCTCACCGTGTGCCGGGGGATTGGAAATGGAGCTTCTTACGGATACTTTAACCTGGGATATTACTTTTTCAGCACTTGCCTTGTTATCACATACTACAGTAAGGGCTCCGACACGCTCATTGTAAAGTCCCAAATTTTTAGAATAGGAGGAAGTTATCATCAATTCCGGGCAATGAGAGGCAATGATCCTGACCCCTGCAGCATCTTCTTCAAGTCCATATCCGAATCCCTGATAGGCAAAGTCTATCAAAGGCAGCAGTTTTTTCTCGGCAAGAAGGGAGGCTATCTGCTCCCACTGCTGTTTGGTTGGATCAATACCTGTCGGGTTATGGCAGCAGGCATGCAGGAGCACCACATCCCCTTCTTTTGCCTGCATCAGGGTTTCCATCATCTTATCAAAGGCCAGGCTGTGAGTGGCCCTGTCATAATAAGGGTAGCGCTCATACTTAAGACCTGCGTTGGAAACAATCTGGAAGTGATTGGCCCAGGTAGGATCTGAGATCCATACAGTGGCAGCTACATTTTGCTGCTTGATAAAATCAGCACCGATGCGCAGTGCCCCGGTTCCTCCCGGGCAGTGGCAGGTAACCGCCCTGCCAGAAGTTACGATCTCAGAATCACTGCCAAAAACCATCTTCTGGGTAATATCAGCAAACTCAGGAAGTCCTGTGATAGGCAAATAAGCCTTAGTAGTCTCAGTCTCCAGGATTTTCTTTTCAGCCGCCTTAACAACATCAAGGACAGGAGTTTTACCATTCTCATCCTTGTAAATACCAACGCCTAAATTAATCTTATTGGGATTAGGGTCTTTTTTAAATGCTTCAGTAAGGCCCAGGATAGGATCGGCAGGAGCCGCTTCAATACGATCAAAAAACATCTTTACATTCCCATAGACAGACTACAAAAAGCCGCAAAAACAATCAAAATTTGCAGGCTTCATCACATTTTAGCTTGTTAATGGCACTTGGGCTAAAAACAAGGGTTATGCTCCAAGACAGAGCATTAGCAATTATGATGTAAATCAACTGGGTTTTGCACTTGTAAGCAGGCTTTTGCGCCATTATGATGCAAACAAACCTTAAAGCAGGATATTTTTTAGAGCAGCTTTTTTGAGAGCTCCCTGTGCAGCTTCAAAGTCTGCCAAAGCAGGCTGCAGGCAAAGCCTTAAGATTCCGCATAAACCCTAAAATACCCCAGTCTTTACCTTAAGGGGTCTGAAAAACTTAAGGCTCTGAATATCCTTATCTTCTTTCTCACTTTCTTTCCTGCCTGCCTTCTTTCTTTGCCTAAAGCCTTGGACACCAGCTTTAAAAGGCCGCAGCCTTATTTTGATTAAAAGTGCCGAAGGCCAGGTACCTTTCTGTCCCCAAACTTAATCTTTAACAAGAGGAATAAAGTGCTCTTCTACATATCTTCCTATTCGCCTTACTGCCCTTTCAGGATTTGCCGAGGAGTCTGCCGTTTCCTCCTCCATCATGATCCAATGCTTATAGCCGTATTGGTGCAGGAAAACAATTATCTTTTCAAAGGGAATATCCCCTTCCCCTAAGGTGCTCCAAACAGGGCCTTTGGAGGCATCTTTAAAGTGAACATGCCTAACCATTGAGGCATGATCCTTGATAACATTAAGTACATCCATGCCGCCGTAGAAAATATGCCCTACATCAGGGGTCCAGCCAAGACAGGAACTGTCAATAAGATCAAACATCACCTCATAATCTTCAGAGGTTCTGATATATGAAGTCAAAGGCGAGCAGGGATGAAAAGAACAGTCAACGCCGCGATCTTTAGCCCTTTTTGCCACGGCATTGGCACAGGAGAGGATCTGCTTGCGTCTTTGTACCACATCATCCCTATTAGGACCTGACCTGGGAACAATGTTTAAGATGGTGTTGTCACTTAGTTTTTTGGCAAAACCTATGAAATAATCGGCCCTTTCCTTTTCCTCATCAGATTCGTGAAAATCACCCCAGGTAAAGGGGACGGTTAAAGATACCGGCGCCAAACCGCGTTTGTCATACTCATCTTTCAACCACAGAGGATCTTTAAGGAAACGCCCCAAAAGGGAGATCTGACTGTCGATACCCTTAAGTCCCGATTCTTTCACCACATCCATAATATGCGGAAAGTTATCTGACTCCTTGTCATAGTCAAGCTCAAAGGTTGAACAATGGCTGCCAAATGTTATAGACATACACAACTCCCGGGAAAATCAACAAATCACGTAAGGTTACCGTATCCGTCAGTTTAATTAGGAAAGCTTCTGCAAAGCACGATATTAATCACAACTTTTTGAAAATCTTAAGACCAGGCTGCCTGATGCCAATGGTTTGGCCGCCCGCGACAATAATTCGGCCGCCTGAAGCGCACCTTTCTTGCCATTAAACACGGTGATCTGGTAGCAACATTTGGTTACCACAGACATCCTGCAGCCTGAGCGTGAGAAAAACAAGCTTAAGGCCTTATCCTTACTCGTGACGCCCCTTCCTTAATATTGGGCAAAAGGTTTACGGCGTTTTTGTTGCACTCAGTGCTATGCCTTGTGGTTGGGTTCATTTATCACTGCAGGGCCTGCGCCTTGCAGCATAGTCAATACTTTTGCCCTTTGAGAACACCGAAATATAAAGATTCTCATAAATATTAGGATAGGAATCATCAGGTACGGTCTTGAAGAATCTTAAAAACCACATGTATTGTTCGGGGAATTTTTTTATCATTCTGCCTATCATGTCATTCATGTAAACAAGATCGGCATAAAGATCCCCTGAAGGATAATCCTGATACACCGGGGATAAATGCACATCAAAAGTTGCTGTCTTAAAATTATAGGTAGAAAAAATCTGCATTACCTGAGCCTTACCCAAACGGCTAAGCCCGGGCAGAGATGACAAGGTGGCCTTGGGAACTCCCAAAAAAGGCACAAAAAGGCTGTTTTCCCTGCCCAAATCCTCATCGGGCAGAAAAAAACATGAGCGGCCCTGCTTAAGCTCTCTTACTATGGTACGAAGCCCTGCCGACCTTTCATACACCGTGCCACCAAAAGTCAGCCTCTGACGGTTTAAAAACCAGTCAAAAACAGGATTTTTTTGTGAGTGCATCATGGTGCACATGGGAAGCCCGGCATAGGACAAATAAAGACCGCATCTGTCTATGGCATGGCAGTGAGGGGCAATAAAAATTACTGAACTGCCGGTCTTTTTTACTTGTTCCAAATGCTCAAGACCAATGACCTTCCAGCCTCTTTTTAAAAGAAATTTAGGCAGCACCAAAGGTTCTGCATAAGATAACAGGACAACAAGCCCTACAGCTGCAGATCTTCTAAAAAGGGCGCGGCACTGGCTTGCTGAAAGCTGCGGCAGAGCAGTTCTCATATTGGCATAGGCAATGCGCCTTGGTCTTGTGGGAGCTAGGGCGGCAGGATAGGAGAGCATCACCGCCACAAGATCTCTTAATCTTGAGGGGACTAAGGCTGCAAGACAAAGAAGCCCTAAGGCAAGCCAGGACGGCCAGTGCTTAGGTCCTAAAAATTTTTTGTAGGACTTGGGATCAAAGACTTTATCCTGTTGCGCGTAAACTGCCACCAGACTGTTCCTAAACCTTACCAGAACCTAAAAGCTCCCGGTTTGTCAAACTTTATCCCCATCAAAGCCAAAGCGTAACACTTGAGCTGACACTAACAATTATCATCCATGACAGTTATGCTTTATCAAGACACCCTTGGGACCCTTGGTTTAAAGTATTTTTGCCAAAAAGTCTTTGGTACGTTTTTCTTTGGGATTAAAGAAAACTTCTCCAGGGTTGCCTTGTTCGATGATCCTGCCTCCATCCATGAAAATCACCCTGTCTGCCACCTGTTTTGCAAAGCTCATTTCATGGGTTACTACCATCATGGTCATCCCGGATTCTGCCAAGGACTTCATGACCTCCAATACCTCATTTACCAGCTCAGGATCCAAAGCTGAAGTCGGCTCATCAAAAAGCATTACCTTAGGATTCATTGCAAGGGCCCTGGCTATGGCCACCCTCTGCTGCTGCCCCCCTGACAGCTGAGCTGGAAAAACATCTGCCTTATCGACAAGCCCCACCCTGTTTAAAAGCTCTTTTGCAATTTTACATGCCTCATCAATTGGCATATGCCTTACCTTAATGGGGGCCAAAGTGACATTGTCCATGACCGTCATATGGGGAAAGAGGTTAAAATGCTGAAATACCATGCCCACTTCGGCCCTTATGGTATTGATATTTACCTCACGCGTAATGATCTCCCCGTCAACTGCCACGGTCCCTGAAGTTGGAACCTCAAGATAATTGACACAGCGCAGCAAAGTTGACTTGCCTGATCCTGAAGGCCCGATAATTACCACCACCTCACTTTTGGCAACATCAAGATCAATGTCCTTTAAAACCTCCAACTTTCCAAAGGACTTAAAAAGACTGCGGATCTTGATCATTGTTTGAACCTCTTTTCAAGATAGGCAACAAGACGGGTTATTGTAAGTGTCATGATAAGGTAAATGACGGCTACTGCAGTCCAGATCTCCAATGAGCCGTAGGTTGAGGCAATGATAAGCTGCCCCTTGCGCGTCAACTCCTCAAAGCCTATTACCGAGACCAATGAAGAGTCCTTTAACATGGAAATAAACTCATTGCCCAATTGCGGGATGATGCGTCTGAAAGCCTGGGGGATCACAATAAAGGTCATCGTCTGCCCCCAGCTCATCCCAAGACTGCGCCCCGCCTCAGTCTGCCCTTTGTCTATTGACTGGATCCCGGCACGGAAGATCTCTGCCACATAGGCCCCCGAATTAATGGAGCAGGCTGCCACTGCCGCTGCAAAAGGCTCAATTCTGACCCCTAAAATTATCGGCAGGGCAAAATAGATTATGAAAATTTGCACCAGTAAGGGAGTACCGCGGATAAAATCAACGTAGATCTTGGCAGGAAGACGAAAATACCAGTAGCGCGACAGCTCTGCTATTCCTACGAACAAACCTATCATTACCCCTATGGATACTGATACTGCGGTGATCTCAATGGTAACCAGGGCACCTATACCCAAAAGGGGAAGAGAATTTATGATAAGTGATAAGTCAAAGGGAATGGACATGGTAAATTTCTTGACTAATTTTTAGGACAGCTTCTGCCTGTTACAACAGGCAAAACCGTCCTGCGTGGATTACTCTCTTATTCTGCAACAGAAAACCATTTGTTGTAGATCTTATCAAAGGTCCCGTTTTCCCTGATTTTAGCAAGTCCCTCGTCAATTACTCTTTTGATCCTGTCATTGCCCTTGGCAACGGCAATTCCATAGTCTTCTGATGAAATCATTTCGGACATTTCAATGATCCCATCTGACGCCTGGGAATTTAAAAAGAAAAGGTTAACCGGTCGGTCATTAATCACGGCAGCACACCCATTGGCTTTTAATTCCATATAAGCCTCTGGGGCGGTATTAAAGGTTTTGACCTGTCCACCTGAAGCAACGTCATCTGCTTTCATGGCCCCCGTAGTGCCGATTTGAGCACAAATTACCTGTCCTTTTAAGGCCTCAAGGTTGGGAAACTTATCAAGATCCTGCTCATGAATTAATACTGAAAGACCGGATTGGTAGTAAGACTTTGAAAAATCCACCCTTTGGGCGCGCTCAGGGGTGATGGTCATGGCGGAAATGGCAGCATCAATCTGTCCGCCCATTAAGGCCGGGATCAGGGCATCAAAGCCCATTTTCAGGATTTGCACTTCATAACCCATTACCTCTCCTATGGCTCTGATAATATCCATATCATAGCCCTGGGTTTCCCCATTATCATCGACAAACTCAAAAGGGGGATAGGTAGCCTCAGATCCTACACGGAGAATATCTGCAGCATAAACACTGCCTGCAAATCCTGCTGATATCAACACTGTAAGTGCCGAAGTGACAAATCTTCTAAACATCTAAAATCCTCGCTTACCCATCACGAAAACTTTACAAAAAGATGCGCTAATTTTAGCATCAACACTGCTGTGACTTTAAAAAATTGCAAAGAAAGCCTGGTTAAAGAGCTTACATATCAGCAAATCACTGCAGGATCTTAAGAGCACGGCACAGCCAAAATACCGGGACAATTGCTGCGCATCCTTAAGGAAGCCTATTAACCTAAAAAGCAAACTTCAAAACGACTGTCAAATGCAGCTTCACACAAGTGAGGAGCCCGTCTTTAGTGTCCCAAGATAAGCAAAAACCGCCTGGGGAGGCGGTTTGAGGCGTTTTTTTCGGTTAACAGTTATGGTGCGAAAACTTCCGCAGGATCTTAGCAGGTTAGATCATGGACTGCTCCAAAATTTAGCTTCTTGCAGGAAGCACCGCGTACCTTTACAAGGAGGCCTGGGATCCTGATACTTCACTTATATCATCCACTTTTTTATCCTCAATTGCCGCAAAGCCTTTTTCATCGCGGACACTGCCAAGCGGGGTGCTCATGGCATCAAACTCTGAGGAAACCAAAAGCTTTTTGTACACTAAGCGCCTTACCCCATCGTTTAAGACCAAGCCCCCGAGAGTTAAACTTTCAATGGTAAAAACTTCGGTTACAGGATCTGATACATTTTCACCCCCTTTTTTGACGCCCTTGAGGATTAAAGTCTCCCCTGACACCACATAGGAAGTGTATTGAAGATTGCCCATGTTGAGGCTTCCTGCACCACCGAGACGGTTAAAAATAATCCCCTGAAAATCATCTTCGGTGCCATCAATATTTTGTACCCAGGTACCCGTGAGATCTTCTGTCACATGGGAAGTGACACTGCTGCAGGAAGTCAGCAGCAAAATTGCCGCTGCTGCAGCTGCTCTAATGTAAATGCTGCGGTGCATGTCCTACCTCTTATGTTGAATTCAACATAATCGTCAAAAACCGTGGTTAAAGGTTAAAGCTTTTTTGGCAAAACCTGCCAAAGTCTTAGTATACAAAACAGCCAGGATATTAAGCTTTTGGTGAAAAATAATCTCAGCCAATGAATTTTACTGAAAAAATCTTACTTAAGATCTGCCCAGCTTTACTGTTTTCAAAGAAAAAACATCATGTTAAA
>CAYNSI010000038.1:0-13558 GCA_964399665.1 uncultured Enterobacterales bacterium
GCTGACAGTTTTCTGCCATAAGCTTCACAAGAGGCAGCTTATGGCAGCGCTGTCTTACAGTCGTCACCTTATTTTCTTCTGCAAGTTCCCAATTTTTCTTACGATCCTCTCACAGAGTCATAAATCGATGAGCTTTACCTCTTGAAATTTTAAATAAAATATGTTTTTATATATTTAAAACCGCGCAACATACACGATAATATATTTTATTCTTATGAAGAGAACATCAGTAATCCCCATACCCGTTAATAAAGCATTAAAAAAGCTTGGTGCCGATTTAAAAGAAGCCCGCATCAAAAGACGGCTTACAATGGCACTGGTAGAAGAACGTGCCGGAATTACCCATATAACTTTGACCAAAGTTGAAAAAGGAGAAGCCGGTGTTTCTTTGGGGATCTATGCAAAAGTTATGTTTGTATTAGGTTTGATCGATAACCTCTACAATCTTGCCGAACCTGATAACGACACGGTTGGAAAAATTTATGATAAAGAAAATTTACCTAAAAGAGTACGCTTAAAGAAAGAAGAATAATGTCAGATAGAAAAGTTTTAGTTTACATACAATTGCATAATGAAAATCATTTTGTCGGAACTTTGTGGGCTCATTTTAACAGAGGTAAAGAAACGTCTGATTTTGAGTATTCAAAGGAATGGTTAAATAATCATAAAGCCTTTTCTTTAGAACCTGGCTTATTCTTTGGCACAGGAAAACAGGTAAACCCAAGACCAACTCCATTATTCGGCTCTTTTGGTGATTCTGCACCTGATACCTGGGGCAGAATTCTTATGAGAAGATACGAAAGCTGCCTTGCAAAAGAAGAAAACAGAAGTCCTAAAACTCTAAACGAAATTGACTATCTTTTATACGTAAATGATTACGCAAGACAGGGAGCTTTACGCTTTAAAACAGAAAAAAGTGCCGAATTTTTGTATCCTGGGAGTTTAAAGTCAATTCCTCCTTTGGTAAACCTTACCAAATTACTTGCTGCAACAGAAAAAGTTACAGTCTCAGAAGAAAAAAACAGCGATCTGCAATTGCTGTTAGCTCCCGGTTCATCATTAGGTGGTGCCAGACCAAAAGCCAGTGTTATTGATAAACAAGGCAATTTATGTATTGCAAAATTTCCTAAAAAAGATGATGTTACCAATAACGTCTTATGGGAAGCTGTTGCGCTTACACTGGCCAAAAACTGCGGCTTAAAAGTTCAGGAATGGTCTTTACATAAGGCAGGAGTCAAAGACGTCATTGTGCTAAAACGTTTCGACAGAAAAGGAGCACAACGTATTCCTTTCTTATCTGCAATGAGTATGCTTAATGCAGTTGATAATGACAGTCAAACTCACAGTTATATGGAGATTGCAGATGCAATAAGGCTATACGGAGCTGCCCCTAATGAAGATTTAACAGAATTGTGGAAAAGGGTGGTATTTTCAATCCTGATTTCCAACACGGATGACCACCTTAGAAACCATGGATTTTTATATGTAAATGAGGGAGGTTGGCGATTATCTCCACTGTATGATATTAATCCGAGCAATGACAATAAAAAGGTTTTAAGCACCTATATTACAGAATACGATAATGCCCAATCTCTGGATTTGGCTTTGGAAGTTTGTCAATACTTTAATATCAAGCCTAAAACTGCTGAAAATATTATTACAGAAATGAAAAAACAAACAGCATTGTGGCAGCCTGTTGCAAAATCTTTAAGACTTTCAAAATCTGAAATAGATAAAATGGCAGATGCATTCAATGCGCCGAGTTCAGGATGAGTGCATTTAGTCCTTTTTCAGGAGATCTGTTATCCCTCTTTGCCCCCCTGTTTACGGGCGGAGTTTTACTAAAAAACTGCCAACAGTGCTGGCTTTTCAAGAAAACAGCATGCTTTAACTCTTTATTTTTCCTACAAAAGCATTTTTACGGTTATTAAGATCTTTTGGGGTAAAATAGCGCCTGGCTTTCCTCCTGTTAATTTACTATCGGAAATTTAAAAAAATTTTACTAAGGTTTGACCATGGATGAATTAACCGCAATAGTGCAGGGCATTAACTCCATTCTCTGGGGCCCCTGGTGTCTTATTCCTATCCTGGTTGGTACAGGAATTTTCTTTACTTATAAACTGCGCTTTGTTCAGATACGCCAGTTCGGCCGTGCCTTTCGTCATGTCTTCGGGGGCTTTTCCCTGATGGGGGAGAAGGCAGGAGCCCACGGCATGACTTCCTTCCAGTCCCTGGCAACTGCAGTAGCAGCTCAGGTGGGCACCGGAAATCTAGCCGGAGTAGCAACAGCCATTGCCATGGGAGGTCCTGGGGCGATTTTTTGGATGTGGCTTGCCGCCTTCTTCGGGATGGCAACCATTTTTGCAGAAGCCGTTTTAGGTCAACTCTACCGCTCCCATGACTCCAAAGGACACATCATAGGCGGTCCTGCCTACTATATTTCCAAAGGCTTGGGATCCAAATCCCTGGCCGCGATCTTTTCGGTACTTATCATCATTGCCCTCGGGTTTATCGGCAATATGGTCCAGGCCAACTCCATTTCAACCGCCTTTGAAAGTGCCTTTAAGATCCCAACCTGGGCAACAGGGATCTTTATCATAGTCCTGTCAGGCTTTATCTTCATAGGAGGGATCCGCCGCATCGCAGGCTTTGCAGAAAAGATGGTGCCTTTTATGGCCTTAGTCTATGTTTTAGGCTCGATCTTTATTGTCCTGAGCAACATTGACATGTTGATCCCGGCTTTTAAGCAGATTTTCATCGGCGCCTTCGATCCCTCAGCTGCCACAGGCGGAGTTATCGGTGCCTCTATCAAAGAGGCTGTCCGCTACGGTGTTGCCAGGGGACTGTTCTCCAACGAGGCAGGGATGGGATCAACCCCTCATGCCCATGCTATAGCCAGGGTAAAACATCCTGCCCAGCAGGGACTTGCCGCTGTCATTGGTCTTTTTATCGATACTTTTGTAGTTTTAAATGCCAGTGCCTTTGTGATCCTGGTTACCGGGGTGCTCGACGGCAAAACCACGGGAATAGTCCTAACTCAAAATGCCTTTGTCACCGGCATGGGGGAAGCAGGTTCAGGCTTTGTTGCCATATGCCTTTTCTTTGCAGCCTTCACCACCATCATAGGCTGGTACTTCTTTGCCGAGCAGAATGTCAAATATCTTTTCGGCCATGAGCTTTTGAAGGTTTTCTCGGTATTGGTTTTGGGCTTTCTGATGATGGGATCATTTCTTAAAGTGGATTTGGTCTGGGAGCTTGCCGATATGTTTAACGGCCTGATGGTGATCCCCAATATCATTGCCGTAGTAGGACTTTATAAACTGGTGGTAAGGGCCGTTGCAGATTATGAAAATAAATTCCTAAAAGATAAGCGTCCGGTCTTTGGACCAAGTGAAACTCTTACCGACCGCTTTGCCTCAGTGCATGCCAAAGTAAAAGCCAGAAATAAAAAGTCAGGAAGTTTAGAAGACTGAATCTAAGCCTTGAGGCATTTTAGGCTTTGAGTCTGTTCGGGTGGGAAATTGCCATAGGTAAGGGGCGATTGCCTGCCCCGGCCTCCCACGCCACCCTCTTTACGTACCCGTAGTGTTAGGTTGAATTCAACATAACACTACAAACTGCATTTGACTGTGCAAAAAAGAAGCTTCTTGCAGGAAAAGGCATTAAAGTGCTGCCTGTTGAGGACATTTGCGGCACGAAAACGCTTAAGCTGCCACTTCTCAAGGTAAGCTTTGTGTTTGAAAAAGAACTAATGACATTACCGTGGTGCGGGAGAGGAGACTCGAACTCCTACACACGAAGGCGCCAGAACCTAAATCTGGTGCGTCTACCAATTCCGCCACTCCCGCTTAACACGATGCGAATAGTCAGATGGATGGGGTGGCTAGAGAGGCTCGAACTCTCGACAACCGGAATCACAATCCGGGACTCTACCAACTGAGCTATAGCCACCATATAAAGAACAGGACGTTACCATCCTACCTGGCGCGTCCTAAAGGAGTCGAACCTTTGACCCACAGCTTAGAAGGCTGTTGCTCTATCCAACTGAGCTAAGGACGCACAGTCCGGCTTTCTGGTCGGTGATACAGGATTCGAACCTGTGACCCCTTCGTCCCGAACGAAGTGCGCTACCTAACTGCGCCAATCACCGAACCCCGCACCGGCAGCTCATTATACTGATAACCACCCCCTGATCAACACATTTTTAAGAAAATATTTTTTAAATTAAAGGCTGCACAAGCAGCATTATGGCGCGAAAAATCAAATCTTTCGGGGAATATTTTTGAAAACTGCTCGTTTCAAAAAAACTTTTGCAGGATAATGGGCTGTCTTTTTCATTTCATGGGGCAAATCATGTTCGGATTAGAGTTATCCGAAATTATCTACTCAGTATCAATACTGGCAGTATGCGGTGCGGCAGCAGGCTTTCTGGCCGGTCTTCTGGGAATAGGCGGCGGCATTGTTTTTGTCCCGTCACTGTACTTTGTTTTCATGCATTTTCTTAATATCGACAACGGCACCGCGATAGTCCTGGCAACGGGCACCTCGCTGATGTGTATGGTGCCAACCTCAATTGCTGCGGCTGCTGCCCAGTACAAACGCGGCAATACTGACATGACGATCATAAAATCCTGGTCTTTTGCCATGCTGCTGGGCGTTGCCGCAGGCACAGCACTTTCCATGAAATACGGCGGAAGATGGCTTGCAGTATTATTCGGGGTTGCGATGATCCTAAATTCACTTAACACCCTCTTAAGAGCCGGTGCCAAACCTGCCTTTGACTCGCTGCCATCCAAGTGGATCCAGCAGCTTATTGCCTTTTTGATTGCCTTTTATTCGGTCATGATGGGAGTAGGAGGCGGGACATTGACAGTGCCGGTGTTAAATGCCTGCTCAGTTCCACCGCACCGTTCGGTGGGGACATCCTCGGCAGTATCCTTGTTTATCTGTGTCCCGGGGGCGGTGATCCTGGCAGCCACCGCTGCCACGCCAAACTTTGCCCCTGCAGGTACCATAGGACATGTTAATATTCTGGGGGTCCTGTGTATCATCCCCCTGTCGGTATTGACAGCCCCCATGGGAGTTTGGGCCGGTAAAAAGATAAGTCCTGTTACTTTAAAAAGGATTTTTGCCGTGGCATTGTTTATTATCAGCGTCAGAATGCTTATTTCTGCCTTCTAGGAGGAAACTGCCTACATGAGTGCCAGGTTAATAGACGGCAGGGCTGCTGCCCTTAAGATTAAACAAAAGCTGCAACTTCAGGTGGGATCGGCTGTCAATGAAGGGAAAAGGCCCCCGGGGCTTGCCGTGATTAAGGTAGGTGAAGATCCCGCATCAGAAGTTTATGTCAACAATAAAAGAAAATCCTGCCTGGAAGTTGGCATTAGATCCTTTGCCTTTGACCTGCCTTGTGACATTACCCAAGAAGATCTTGAGAACACTGTCAAAAAGTGCAATGAAGATCCTCTAATTGACGGGATCTTGGTGCAGTTTCCACTGCCTTTACATCTTAGTCAAAGCAGTATTATAGAGTGTATTGATCCTGCCAAGGATGTAGACGGCTTTCATCCCTACAATGTCGGAAGATTAACCCAGAGGATCCCTCTTTTCAGAGCCTGCACCCCCAAGGGGATCATTACTCTGCTTGACAGCATCAATGCAGACCTGTTGGGAATTGATGCCCTGGTTATCGGAGCTTCGAATATTGTAGGCCGCCCCATGGCCCTGGAGCTGCTGCTGCGGGGGGCTACTGTCACTGTAGCCCACAGATTCACCAAAGATCTCACAGCCCATCTTAAAAATGCCAATCTGGTGATAACAGCCGTGGGCAAACCCAAGTTTTTGGACGGCTCTCTTATCAAGGAGGGGGCCATAGTAATAGATGTCGGCATCAACCGTACTCCCGACGGGCTGTGCGGAGATGTGGACTTTGAAAGTGCCTGTAAAAAAGCCTCCTACATTACCCCGGTGCCAGGAGGAGTAGGGCCCATGACCGTAGCATCACTGCTGGAAAATACCGTGGAGGCCTGGGAACGGCATCTTGGCCGGGAAAGTCCTCATTGAAAACAGCGGCCTGATATGGTTTTTACCAAAACAGGGCTTTTGCAATAAAGAAAAAGCCTGCTCTGCTCAGCTGGCGTTAAGGCCCTGCTATTGCCCCTGAGGGGGCCTTAACTGCAAACCTGCCCTTTGGGCTGCTGCATTGGGATTTGGCCTTGCAATCTGCGCGACTGAACCTTGTTGCTGCTCTTGCTGCTGCATGGCATTGACGCGGGCTTTAGCATCATCAATTAAAATCATCGACAGCCTGCGAAGCTCTTCTAAGGAGGCAGCATAGGGAACGATCTCCCTCATGCCCTGCTGCAAAAACTCATCAATGGCAGGTTTTATCATAATGGCCTGATCAATCCTGGCATCAGAGCCCTGGTGATAGGCGCCTATGGAAATAAGTTCACGATTCTGGCTGTACTGAGAAATGCATTGTCTTATGGTGCGTGCCATAACCATATGCTCCTCGGTGATAATAGCAGGCATGACCCTTGAGATGGAACGCTCCACATCGATGGCAGGGAAATGCCCCGAGTCCGCAAGCTCCCGCGACAGCACAATATGACCGTCCAATATGGCCCTGGCGGCATCTGCCACAGGATCCTGCAGATCATCACCTTCAACCAAAACAGTAAAGACCGCGGTAATGGAACCCTGGTGCTCACCGCCATTTCCTGCCCTTTCAACCAGGGCCGGCAGCCTTGCAAAAACTGAAGGAGGATATCCTCTGGTTGCAGGAGGCTCGCCCACTGACAGGGCAATTTCTCTTTGAGCCATGGCAAAGCGGGTTAAAGAGTCCATCAAAAGCAGTACATTGCGGCCCTGATCTCTAAAATACTCTGCTATACGCAAAGTGGTCTCACAACCTTTTAAGCGCACTAAAGGGGAAGAATCAGCAGGAGCTGCCACCACCACAGCGCGGGACCGCCCCTCTTCTCCCAAAATATCATCAATAAATTCGCGAACCTCGCGGCCTCTTTCCCCAATAAGTCCTACTACCACAACATCTGCAGCCGTCCCCCGGGTCATCATCCCCAAAAGCACCGATTTTCCGACACCAGAACCTGCAAAAAGCCCCATTCTCTGTCCCTGCCCTATGGTAAGCAGCGAATTTACCGCCCTGACCCCCACATCAAGGGGCTCTCTTATGGGTCTTTTTACCATGGGATTTACTTTTTTGGGCTTGTAATGAACATCGGTGGTGGTCTTTAGGGGACCTTTATTGTCAATTGGTCTTCCCAGACCGTCAATAACCCGTCCTAAAAGATGGTCTCCATAGGGAAAAGTGCTGATTTCTGTTTTGGGCCTGACTCTGGCTCCGGGGACAATACCGCTCATTTCAGCAGTTGGCATTAAAAAAATGGTCTCGCCTGAGAATCCCACCACCTCGGCATCCAAAATGCCGTCTTCAGTGTCAATTTCACAAAGATCTCCTAATGCCGCCTTCAGACCTACAGCCTCCAGGGTAAGACCTACTACTCTTACAAGTCTGCCGTTAAGCCTGGGCTTTAATTCCTCATAGGAGTCATCAATGGATTTAAGCCTGTTTAAAAGGCCGTTCATGTACTCTTCTCCAAAAAGGGATCTTCAGCAGTACTGACTAAAGCAGGAGCGGCATCATTCTCAGGCTTTTTAGGAGTTTTTCCTTTTTTAGGCTCTGATGCTGCCGCCTTTTTGGCGGCAGCATCATCCTTTAAGGTCTCATCCTTGAACTTTCCTGCCTTTTGCTTTACGGGAACTGCCGTAAAGACATTTTTATGGGCACCCTTTTTGCTGGTGCCAACTTTATGCAGACCGGATCCTCCTTTTGTTTTATCACCTGCTGCAGACTCTTTGGCCCCCAAGGCCTCAAGATCAGCTAAAGCCTGCTTTGCTCTTTCAACGTCACCGCCGTTGACGGGAACTTCGGTCACCATCTTCTCAGGTGGAACCACAGCAGCCTTGTGGGCTTCATTACCAAATTCACTCACCCCTGACGGCGTTAAATCCCCTGAAGGCCCCATGCCCCCGGGCTTTTGTCCCTGCAAATTATCAGAAGGCTTTCTTAAAGCTTCATTCACAAGGGCATCATTATCCTTCCTAGATGAAGGTAAGCTTCCGTCACTGCCAATGCTGTCCCCGGTCTTTTTGGCATTTGAAGATAAAGCTTTACTCTTAAGATCCTTTACCTCAGATAAGGGTTTTTCATTTTGTAAGGCAGGTGTTGCAGCAGCTGCAGCCTTAAGATCTTCTGCCTCAGCTGCAGACTCAGCGTCGTTATCTGCAGGATCTTTATCAGAGCCTTCCACTGCCCCTGAAGCTTTATCCTCCTGCAAAATGCCCTGAGGATTAAGATGGGCGGCAATGCTTTTTTCATAGGCCATAAGATTAGGCGGGGGAGCTAAGGGTTTTTGCGGCACTTCATTGTATTCAGGAAGATCGGGGAGGCTTTCTCTCAGAGCCGTGCTGCCAGCTTCTGATGCCGCATCCAAAAACTTTTCGATAAGGCTGTCAATCCTGTCATTTACCTTAAAATCAGCCAAAGAGATCTCATTTGATACCTCAACATCCCCCGGGTTTAACTCATCACTGCTTTGCAAATTCCATTTCTGGGCCTTAAGATAATCCCGTCCCAATGATGCCATCACCAAATCATAATCATCAGGACACAGAGTAATGACCGCCCCTTTTTCGGCATTGGGAAGCAAATCCAAACACCTGTCTATCGCATTCTGTAAGTTCTTTAAATCCCCTGATAATTCCCGGTGAATAATCACTTTGCACAATCGTGAAATTAAATAGCAGATCTCATCGGTAACATCCCTGTTAACCTCGCGCAGCGGGTTTGCCAGCATATCCCCAAGGTGGGCAAAACGGCTGACCTTCTCATCAACAAGATGCCTTGAATTTTCAAGTCCTTCTGCAAAACCAGCCTTAAAGCCCTCTTCCCTGCCGGCCAAGCGTCCCTGGATGATCCCCTGCTCTTTGCCTTCTTCAAGTCCTGCCTTAAAACCTTCTTCACGGGCTTTTTCAAAACCATCCTGATAGCCTGAAGCCCGGCCCTCCTCAACCCCCTGGGATAAGCCTTCATCATAGGCGGCCTTCCTGATTGCCTCAAGTTCTTCTGCGGTAAGTTTAGGAGCCTCCAAAGCCTCACGCTCTCTGGCCTCAGCCTCTTCACGAGCGCGTCTTTCCTGCTCCTCCTTCTTCTTTTGCTCTTCTTCCTTTTTCTTCTGGAGGGCAAAATAGCCTCCTGTAGGATAGCCTAAGGCATTGGTTGTCAATTCCTTGCCGTCATCCATAACAGGCCATATCATGGGGGAAAAATCCGAGGCATCATCAGAGGTTAACAGGGCGGCTTTTTTGATTGTAGAACGCCCGTCGGTACGGTCTTCAAAAGATTTGACGACATTTTGATCCTCAAGATCGGTGATGGCCTCAGGCTTAAGATCCGAAGAGCGATTCCCCCTGTTATCTGCCATCTTTCACCCCTTAGACAAAGTCCTCGCCGCCGCCGTGAGAGAGCACAATCAAGCCCTGCTCGGCAAGACGGTGGGCAATGGTCAGAATTTCCTTCTGGGCTGCCTCGACATCGGAAAGCTTGATAGGGCCCATGGAAGCCAAATCTTCCCTGATGGAAGCTGCGGCACGGGAGGACATATTCTTGAAGAACTTGCTGCGCAGAGCATCGTCGGCGCCCTTTAGGGCCTTCTCCAGAATATCGGTCTGCACCTCGCGCAGCAGATTTTGAATAGATCTGTCGTCCACATCCACCAGATTCTCGAATACGAACATCAAATCCTGGATCTGCTGTCCCATCTCCTTGTCCTGTCCCTGGATGGCTTCCATCAGGGCAGTTTCGGTAGTAGTATCTAGGAAGTTCATAATATTGGCAGCGCTCTTGAGTCCGCCTATCTTGGCAGACTGAGTACCCGCAGAACCTGCAAACTGCTTTTCCATGATCTCGTTTAACTCCTGTAAAGCAGCAGGCTGGACCTCCTCTAAGGTAGCAATGCGCATGATAAGATCAAGGCGCACCGGCTCCGGGAACTGGCTTAAAATCTGGGCGCTCTGCTCAGGATCCAGGTAGGAGAGCACAATAGTCTGGATCTGGGGATGCTCATTTTGAATAATGGTGGCAACCTGCCTTGCATCCATCCATTTTAAGGCATCAAGACCCTGAGATCCTGACCCCATTTCGATTTGATCAACCAAATTATTGGCCCTATCTTCACCTAAGGCTGCAATTAAGGCATTCTTGACAAAGTCAGAACCTCCAAGTCCGATATTGGAGTGACGGGTAATATTGCTTAAAAAGGTCTTATGCACCGCATTTACGGCATCATGGTTAAAATCGGTAAGCTCAGCCATCCTTATGCCAAGCTTTTGTACCTGCTTGGGCTGAAGATTGCGGAAGATCTGCGCAGCATCATCCTCTGACAATGACAGCATCAGGATGGCAGCCTTATCAAGGCCTGAAAGCTCCTCCAAAGCTGCCTTTTCATCATCAGAAAGCTCAAGGCCGGTTGCCCCGGCCCCGGCGGGAATCATAGCAGCTGAACCTGGGGCCTGTACTACAGGAGCATTTTTAACGGCTTCAGTCATGATTATGTTCTCCTAAGCCTTTTTCTTCTCGGCCAAATCAGAGGCAATCCACTCGCGGACTACCTCAGTTGACAACTGCGGCTCATTGGAAACTAAGGTACGTACAGCCTTGAGGAGATCCTCATTGCGTCTTAGGTTGGGCAGCTCAATGCCGCCGTCTCTGTTGATGGAGTATACTCGGTTGGCCATGTCAGAACGGGCTGCGATAAGATTAAGATCATCATTGCCCTCTAAAGCCGACTCATCATCAAGATCTCCTTCTACGGTCTCATCGTCTTCAGGCTTGCCCTTGATTAAGCGGTTGACCATGGGGCGGATCACAAAGACTACCAGGATCAAAACTACCAGAACCGCGCCTGCTATTCTTAAGATCCTGTAGAAACTTTCCTGCTGCCACCAGGGAAGCATCGGAGGCTCTTCGGCATGCGGGAAGGATATGGTCTGTACCTGCACCACGTCACCGCGTCTTGCATCCAATCCCAAACCACCGCTTACCAAATCTGCAATCTTATTTAAATCCTCCTGAGGACGCGGCACCCAGGATACCACCCCGTTTTCTCCCACCTGCCTTATGTAGTCAACGGCAACTGACACCGTAAGACGGGACACAGTATTGGTAGGTCTTGTCGTATGGCGCACCGTAGTATCAACTTCGTAATTGCGCACGGCCTCACGACTTTCATTAAGTCCGCTATTTTCGGCAATGCCGCCCTGGGCGGTACCATCACGCAGCTCCTGCGGGATGGCGGCATTGGCAGGAGGCTGGTTGGACAGTGAACCGGGGACCCCGTAGGGATTGGTAACCTCATCAGAGCCTCTTTCTTCGCGCAGCGTCTCAGAGCGCACCGCCTGACGGTCAGGATTGAAAATCTGCCTGGTTTCCTCTTCAACGGTAGTATCTAAGGTAACGTCAACTTCGGCAGAATAATTACCAAACCCCAGCATGGGACCTAATATGGAGTCAAGCTTGTCGCGATACTGGGCCTCACGCAGGGTGCGCAGCTCAAATTCTTTTTGCAGCTTATCTTCAGTCCCTGAAGAGGAGGTTTCCGAGCTTAGAAGTCTGCCGGTTTGATCGGTTACGGTAACATCCTTGGACAATAGATTATGTACCGATGCTGCCACCATAAAACGTATCGAGTTTACCGATTCGGGGGATAAAAACACCCCGTTTCTTAAGGTTACCACCACGGCAGCGGAGGGTCTTCTTTCGGACCTTGCAAAAACATTTTCTCGAGGGATGGCCAAAAGCACAGTGGCATGCTCAATACCGTCAATACGTTCAATGGCACGTGCCAGCTGCATTTCTCTGCCATGCTTGATGCGCTCTCCTTCAAGGCGTTGTGAAACGCCGAAGCCTGAGTCGGACATCAAAATATTGTCGCCTTCATCCATGCTGCTTTGGGCAATGGCAATACCGCGGCGCAGCATGGCCTCGCGTATGGTCTGATACTGCTCTGCCTTAACTGAAATCCCCTCGCTTCCTGAGAGCCTGTAATCGTAACCTTCAAGATCTAAAAAATCTAAAACAGGACCAATTTCCTGGGGGCTGTAGCGGCCCAGCTCACGCCAGGCATCATTGCCTGAAGATCCTTGGAAGGCAATAAGCCCGAAGATGGTCCCTGCCAAAAACAGAACCAAAAAAGCCAGGATGATAATGCGGCGCAGTGCATCTCCCTTCCTGAAAAAATCGCCTATTAAGGAGCGCTTTTGAGTGGTTTCACCGCCTGCTTCCTGCTCGGCTGCCTCTTCTGTCTGCTCCTGTTGCGGTGCGGCAAGTTCCTCAAAGGCCTCGTTCTCTTCGGCAGCAGAAGCTTCAGTTAAGGCAGGAGGAGCTGCAGTCCCCTGAGAGCCTCTTGCAACCGGATATTCCTGCTCTGACATTTACTACATCCCTGCACTGTTATGTTAGATCTGCATCTGCGAGATCTGTTTGTAGGCATCCACCATGCGGTTCCTCACCTGCAAAGTGGCCTCAAAGGAAATACTCGACTTCTGTGATGCTATCATAACATCAGCAAGGGTTATCGAGCGATCTCCTAAGTCAAAACGAGTCTGCATTGAAGCACTCTCATTTTGAATATTGTTAACAGTCTCAAAAGCCTGTGCCAACATGCGCGCAAACTCACCGACGCTGTCAGAAGCCGCACCTGCCAAAAGCTCTTCTGCCCCGGCAGCCTCCGTGGCTGCATTGCCTGCAATATTTAAGGACGGATCTGAGAGCATTGTGCCAGTACCTGCCGCAGCACCAGCGCTTAAATCCTGCATCTGCCTTTGCATCTGCCCCAGGGCCTTGACCATATCAGAACCGGTGGGCGTACTGCCTGTAGAAGAAATCATAAATCACCTCTGACAATTTTTTGACATACCAGGTGTTCTTAAAAGACCCTTACTCAAAAACTGTGCCAAGTGTGTAAACGCGCTGACAGACCTGAAAAATGACCATGGGACCTAATCATACGATGAGGTTTTGATGTATTTGAAAACAGGAGGCCTTACAAAGACAAAAAAATACGCACGGCACCTGCCATCATCTCGCCTGCCAAGGATGTTTTAAGTAATTACCCTCATTGTGATGCACGTGAGGGGAAAATGCTTGAAAAGTATGCAGCTATCCTGCCATCTGAATCAGCAGGTTAAAACAGGCACGGGCAGTCATTTCAAAGAGCATGTCTGCAGTAAGGTACCGGGTATATTCGCTTGAGAATTACCCCCTTTCAGAAAAAGGGAGCTTTTATGTCAAGAGAATCAAGAGAAAATGTAATATGCGGCATCCGAAAGGATCAATCGCTCCCTGGCGAATACCGCAAATCTAAATAGAAGCAGCCATTACTCTAACATGTACAGCAAAGATAAAGCCGACATGTGAAAAGCATAGGCTAAAACAACAAAAAGGGGGTTAAATTATGCCACAGATCTGGTAAAT
>CAYNSI010000039.1:0-13518 GCA_964399665.1 uncultured Enterobacterales bacterium
AAGAAGTCGTGCGCTTAGAAGAGCTGTCTTTAACTCAAGAGCAGCTTGACAAGCTCAAAGACCGATAACACAAAAGATAAGAGCTGCCTTGGCAAAAGATCTCCTGCTAAAATTTCAGGCAAATTAGCGGCATAAGCTTAATCACTGTTAGAATCATAAGCCGTACCATTGCTGCGACTACGATTCGGCCGCCTGGGGCATCTTTGCAGGACTTTAAGGGTGCCCTGCCTTAAGTTTGGGTTTGCTTTTTACAGGATGGCGGTAGTCTGCAACATACTGCTGCAAAAGCTCAAGATAACGCAGAGCCATTGGCCCCGGTTTCTCTCCTTTTACATGGATATAAATAATATCCATGTGTTCATCTGACTTAAGAGGCACTGAGACAATAAGCGATCCGTTAAGCTCAGGAGATAGAATTCCCGATGCTATGGTATAGCCGTCAAGACCAACCAGCAGGTTAAAAAGAGTAGCCCTGTCCGTTACCACAATGCTTTTATCAGTTTGCACCATGCTGTGGAGCTCTTCCTTAAAATAAAAGGAGTTATTAAGTCCCTGATCATAGGAAAGTTTAGGATAGGGTTTTAAGTCATCCATGGTCAGGATTTTCTTTTGCGAAAGAGGATGCCGGGAACTTACAAAGACATGTGGTAATGCCCTGAAGAGCACGGTGTAGTCCAAATTGTTCAGGGCAAGGATATGCAGGATAATCTCGCGGTTGAACTTTGATAAGTAGAGGATTCCAAGCTGGGATCGGGCATTGGTGACATCTTCTATTATTTCAAAGGTGCGCTGTTCACGCAGGGAGAATTCATAGACAGCTTCGCCGTATTCTCTGACAAGGGATACAAAGGCATTGACTACAAAGGCATAATGCTGCGAGGAAACGGCAAAGATCCTTTTGGGAGGTGCATCTTTTTTATAGTGTGACACCAGAAGATCGGCCTGCTCGACAACCTGCCTTGCATAACCTAAAAAATGACGCCCCTCATCGGTAATGCAGATCCCTGAGGCACTTCTTTTAAAAATGGCAATCCCCATCTCATCTTCAAGACTTAAGATAGCTTTGGAAATAGAAGGCTGCGAGACAAAAAGCTTTTGTGCGGCAGTGCGGTATGAGCCGTATTCAACTACCGCAATAAGATAACGAAGCTGTCTTAAAGTCACGCTGACACCTTAAGAAAATAGGAGGTTTCAAAATCAGGAAGAGGTATATCAGGGGCTTTGATGTTAACTTCATAGCCGTCTCCTGGGGCAAGATCACAAGGATGCCCTTTTTCATCGCGCATATCTTCAAGATTAAGCAGGATGGGCCCGTCCCTGGTGTACAGCACCACCCTTGAGTTTTTATCAAAGCGGTTTTTTACCCTTAAAAACCAGCGGTTATTTGCAGTTTTGGCAATTTCTGCGCAAATCTGTACCTTTCCTGGAGTCGGGCTGTTAGTTTCATAGTCCTGGGTTTCATCCAGGCGGTGGGGTTCTAATAGTCCTGTGGTAAAAGAGCGTGACGGCAGGGCGCTTACCATTTTAAAGCATTCTTTTGGGATCTCTTCTCCTGCCATGAGAGCATCAATTGCTATACGGTAGGCTTTTGAGACTATGCCGCAGTACAGTGGGGAGCGGGATCTGCCTTCGATTTTAAAGCTGTCAACCCCGGTTTCCATAAGTTTTTTAAGTACAGGCAGGGCACAGAGATCTTTTGAATTAAGAAGATAAGATCCGTGCTCATCCTCCTGCAATGTCATCCATTCTCCTTTGCGTTTTGAAGTTTCCTCAAGTTCTACCTGCAAATTTTTAGCTCTGTAGTTCCAGCGGCAGGAATTGTTGCAGGCTCCGGTGTTGGCATCACGGTGCGCGAGCAGCCCTGATATCAGGCAGCGTCCCGAGACTGCTATGCACAAGGCACCGTGAACAAAGACTTCAAGTTCCATATCAGGACATTCGTCTTTTATCATCTTAATCTCGGTCAGGGACAGTTCCCGGGCTAAAATGCAGCGTTTTACCCCAATTTTTTGCCAGAATTTTACTGTCAGGGCATTTACGGTATTAGCCTGGACGGACAAATGAATGTCAATTTCAGGGTGACGCTCCATGGCAAGAGAAATTAACCCAGGATCTGCCATGATAAAGGCATCGGGCTTGAAGGCTGCCACGGCATCAAGGTCTGTTATAAAAGCCTTTGAGGATACTCTTTTGACATGAGGGATAACATTTAATACGGCAAAAAACTTCTTGTTAAGACTGTGCGCATAGGCAATCCCTTCTGCAAAATCATCCCCGGTAAAGCCGTTGCCCCGCACGCGCAGGGACCAGCGCGGTACTCCGGCATAACAGGCATCGGCACCATAGGATAAGGCAGTTTTGACATGCTTTAATGATCCTGCAGGTGCCAAAAGTTCAGGTTTATTCACAGTCAAAAATACTCTTTATGCTGTCCGTAAGAGAGGTCAAAAGCTGTGATTGAATTATCAAATGGCTTTGCATATCAGCTATAGCATCATCAAGTTTTTCAGGCAGGTTTCTTTCAAGATATTGATCTTCAGGACGCAGCCTTTTGAGGCCAAGATCAGAATCTAAAACCAGGGAAATACTGTCTTCAAAAGTAAGCTGCAGCTCGGTTACTACTTTGCCTGCGCTGATGTGGCCTGCAATCTCTCCTGAAGTTAAATCTTCCCTTGATGCTTTGATGGTGCCGCCTGCATCATCAGAGCTTTTTAAGGTGGTGTCAAATCCCAGGCTGAAAACTTGAGGCAGGGAATCTGAAGTAAGCCATGAAGTCATTTTGTCCTCTACTGCGCAGCGGGGCTGAAAATGTCTTGCAGGAAAGGTGCCCCCGAAGGCTTCACGAAGCATGGCAACTGCCTTTTCTGCCCTTTTGGCTGACGATACTGATACAAGACAGTAACTTTTATTGCTGTTTACCATTACCAGCATTTCGCGCCTTGAGCTAAAAGCCCTGGACAGAAGATCATTGACAAGAGCCGTTTTTAAGGTAATAACTTCATTTTTGCGAAGTTGTCTTTTTAGTTCACTCTCTTTTTCTTCCACCAAAGTTTCAAGCTCGGTGCGTACTACCTGGGAAGGCAGCAGTTTGCACTCTTCGATAATTTTAAAAAAATGGCAGGCAGCATTGGTGAAGGTATAAGCATTTGTATGGCGGCCAAACACTGGGGCAAAACCCATGGTGGATACTTCCTGAGCCTGGCAGGGTCGGAAGGCTTTTTCCCTGATGGTGTTTTCTAAAAGTTCCTCACTGCCAAAAATGTGTTTATGTTCGGCGCTTAATTCGACAGCATAGATGCGGGCGTTTTTAAACCACATGACATAGTCCTTAAAGTAAGTCAGTTTGCAAAGAGTCTTAAAGTTTAAAGCATTTTATCTTCAGATGGAGGTACAAAGAATTTAAATTACAGATTTTACGGTCCAAACCCCTTGGTATTTGGTTAACAAAATATTTCCTAAAAAGACCCGTAATTTGCCCCAAAGTCCCCTAAATGATAGAATTAGCCTTTCTTAACTACATCATTTTTAACGCTTAACAAGGCAGAATTTTAATATGGTTGATCAAAGGGACGGTACCGGGGACTTGACGCAGGAGGATGTGTCCATGGATGTGGGCGACATCTCGTCATCTCCAAGTGTGGACAGTGACGGTGTTCTTGTAGTAAGGCTTGAGGATGAATTAAAGCAGTCTTTTATTGACTATGCTATGAGCGTGATAGTCGACCGGGCTCTTCCTGATGTGCGCGACGGCTTAAAACCTGTTCACAGGCGTGTTTTATATGACATGTACGATTTGGGGATCAAATCTACAGGACAGACCAAAAAATCAGCCCGTGTCGTAGGTGATGTTATCGGCCGCTTCCATCCTCATGGAGATGCGGCAGTTTATGAGACCATTGTCAGGATGACCCAATGGTTTGCCATGCGCGCTCCCTTGATCTTCGGGCAGGGAAATTTTGGCAATATCGACGGTGACGGGGCAGCTGCCATGCGTTACACCGAAGTTAAGATGACCAAAATTGCCGAGGCCATGTTAACTGACATTGACAAGGAGACTGTTGACTCCTATCCCAACTATGACGGCTCAGAGACTATTCCTGAAGTTCTGCCCACAAAATTTCCCAATCTTCTGGTCAACGGCTCTCAGGGGATTGCAGTGGGCATGGCTACTAATATTCCCCCGCATAATTTAGGCGAGGTTATCGATGGTACTTTAGCCATGCTGGACAATCCTGAGATCTCCTTAAATGAACTCATGCAGCACATCAAAGGCCCTGATTTTCCAACAGGAGGATTTATTGTAGGTACTTCCGGGATCTATGATGCCTATGCAACAGGAAGGGGCAGGCTTGTCATGCGCTCGCGCACCCATGTGGAAACAGACAACTCAGGGCGCAAAACCATTGTAGTAGATGAAATTCCCTACATGGAAAGCAAGAGCAATATCGTCAAGCAGATTGTCGAGCTTTTGAGGGAGAAGAAGTTAGAGGGCATTGCCGAGGTCAATGATCTTTCAGATAAGGATCATCTGGTTAAAATTGCCATTGATCTTAAGAGGGATGCCTTTGAGGAAGCGGTTTTAAACAACCTGTTTGAAAAAACCAACTTACAGTCAACCTTTGCCGCCAATATGATAGCTTTAGTCGACGGCAAGCCCAAACAGCTGGGCCTTATTGAAATTCTCAAGGAATATATCGATTTTCGCCGGGAGATAGTCACTCGCAGAACTGTTTTCCTGCTGCGCCGTGACAGGAAAAAGGCTTTTGAAAATGAAGGTCTTATCGTAGCCAAAGATAATATCAACAAGATTATAGATATCATAACAAGATCTGAGAACACTGAAGATGCCAGGACAAACCTTATGAATGAGCCCTGGGACGGCGCTTTGGTAAGCTCCCTTATTACTCTTGATGAACAGGGGCAGAATGTCTGCCTGCCACAGGGCATTGAGGAGCGTGCAGGTTTACATGACGGCAAATACTATCTTTCAGAAGAACAGGCCGAAAAGATCCTGTCACTGCAGTTGAGCCGCTTAACAAGACTGTCTTCTGAAAAAATTCAGGAGGAGTACCGCGGTCTTATTGCTGATATTTTAGGTTATTTGGAGATCTTAAACAGCACTGAGCGCCTAAGGGAAGTTATCCGCGAAGAGCTTATGGAAGTACGCGCAGAATATGCTGATAAGAGGCGCACTGACATTATTGAAGATTTTAGCAGAATGTCCAAGGCCGACCTGGTGCCTCCTGCCGATGTCATTATCACCTTATCATCAAAGGGCTATATCAAGTACCAGGATATCTCAGCCTTTGAAGTGCAGCGCCGCGGCGGCAAGGGCAAAGCTGCAGCTAAGGTCAAGGAAGATGACTTTATAACCCGGGTTTTGGTATCCAATACCCATGATACCCTGTTGTGTTTTACCTCAAAAGGCCGGGTGTATTCGACCAAGGTCTTTGATCTGCCTACATCTGAAAACAGGGTCTGGCTTGGACGGCCGATTCAAAATTATTTTGAGATAGAAGAAGGCGAGGTCATTACCTCGATGCTTTCTATTAGTGAGTTTGATGAAAATCACTATATTTTCCTTGCAACCGCTTTAGGCGGCGTAAAGAAGGTAAGATTAAGTACCCTAAGAGCCCACATTGTGCGCAGCAACGGCAAACCTATAAACATGGTGACCCTCAGAGAAGGTGACAGTCTGGTAGGTTCTGCCCTGTGTGAAGGGGATGATGATATTTACCTTTTCACTGAAAACTTCCGTGTCATCCGTTTTTGTGATTACTATGACAGCACAGGAAGCTCAGATGACAGTGATGAAACCCAAAGCGATCCTGACATTGATGACATTGATTATGCTGATGATACTGATGAGGAGGGGGATGCCCAGGCTGCCGAGGACGGCACTGCAGTTGTAAACCGTCACTTTGGATGGGGGGTAAGGCCTTCTGGGCGTTCTACAGGTACCGTACGCGGCATCAGACTTTTAGGAGATGACAGGGTGGTAAGCCTAATAGACATCCCCCGCGATGGTCTTGACGATCACTACTGCATTATCCTGACTAAAAAAGGTATCGGCAAGAAGATGCGCCTTGAGGAAGTAACCTTGAGAAATCGCGGCGGACAGGGAGTTTTGGCCATGGCAAAAAGCCGCGGCGAGGCTTTAGGAAGTATAGTGGGAGCCTGCGATGTGCAAAATGGGGATGAATACCTCATCATTACCGATGAAGGCACCTTAATAAGATCTCCTGTTAATGAGAGTTTAAGGCCTTTAAGCCGGGCAGCAGGCGGTGTCAGGCTCATGCGGGTTGTCGACGATGAGAGTATTATTGAAGTTCAGAAAATCCCCCAAAAGGTGGCCTTAGCCTCCCGTGAGGCACAGGATGCCAGAAGACAGGATAAAAAAGAACGTGAACAACTGCTCAATCTATTAAACAGCGTAAAACCGCCAGCAGACTTGTCGGATGAAAATAACTGACAGCTTTTAGTGGTTTAAAAAGTATGCTGCATCACCAATAGTTGTAAGGAGATCGTTTAATATGTTTCGTGCCTGGAATTATGGGGCGGGGCCAAGCATGATGCCCCTTGAGGTCCTTGAAGAGGCCGCAGGGGAATTTACTAATTTTAAGGGTCTTGGCATCGGCCTTGTCGAGATGTCACATCGCAGTCCCGTATTTATGGAAGTTGCCAAAGAGGCAGAAAATACCCTGCGTTCCCTGATGCAGATCCCTGACAATTATCACGTGCTCTTTGAGCAGGGTGGAGGCAGGGGACAATTTGCCGCAATTCCCCTTAATATTCTCAAAGAAGGCGGCATTGCCGATTACTTTGTGACCGGTCACTGGTCAAAATGCGCCTTCAAGGAATGCCAGGAGCACTTTGGAGAGGCGGTTTTGCACGAATGCGTAAAAAAGAATGCTGCCGGGGAATATGAAATAGACTATTCCATGATGAAGGTGACAGAAGGGGCCGACTATGCCTATGTCTGCCTTAATGAGACGGTAAACGGCATAGAAATGTTTGAGCTGCCGGATACGGGCAGTGTGCCTTTGATAGCTGACATGTCATCTAATATTCTTACCCGTCCCGTGGATGTAAGCCGTTTTGGAGCGATTATTTTCGGGGCCCAGAAAAATGTTGCTCCGGCAGGTCTTACGATAACCATAGTGCGCGATGATCTGGTAGGAAAAGCCCGTAAAGACTGCCCTTCAGTGCTTAACTGGGAAGTGCTTGCCAAAAATGACAGTCTTTACAATACCCCCAATACCTTCTCCTGGTATCTTGCAGGCAAGGTTTTCAAGTGGCTTGAAAGATCAGGCGGCACCGGGGCAATGGCCGAACTTAATCTTAAAAAATCAAATCTTCTTTATGACTTTTTGGACCAATCAAAGTTTTATCGCTGCCCTATAGCCAAAAAAGACCGCTCCAGGGTCAATTGTGTCTTTAATCTAATCGATGAGAGCTTAAATCAGGACTTTTTGGAGGCTTCAAAGCGCAATAACTTAATAGGGCTTAAGGGGCATAAAGTTTTAGGCGGCATGAGAGCAAGCCTTTATAATGCCATGCCTTATCGCGGGGCTGAGGTTCTAGTGGATTTTCTAAGATTATTTGAAATTGATCATCAGATATGAAAAGGAAAGCAGCTGCGGATCTTTATGCCTAATACCAAGATCATCACGGCATGGGAAGTTATGATAGATTGTAACAAGGCAGCAAAAGAGAAGATCCCGCAGCAGGGAATTTAGCATGATATAAATCCTGATTACAGTTTACAGGATGCTACAGTCTTAAAAGAGCAGTTTAGGATCTTAAAGATGCAAGATAAAAGACACCCCTGGTATGAAAGTTACCCGCAGGGGGTTCCTGCAGTTATCGATCCGCATCTTTTTGAGAATCTTAACGATCTTTTTGACTACGCTACCTTACAATACGCTAAACGTACCGCCTTTATTAATATGAAAGGCAGTATTACCTTTGAGGACTTATCCCGTGAGGCTGAAGCCTTTGCTGCCTTTTTGCAGCATGAGTGGGGGCTTAAAAAAGGTGACCGCCTGGCGGTGATGATGCCCAACCTCATTCAGTATCCCATAGTACTTTTCGGCGCCTTAAAAGCAGGGCTTATCGTCGTTAATACCAATCCTCTTTACACTGCAACAGAGCTCTTAGGACAGCTTAGGGACAGCAGGGCCAAAGCTATTGTCGTTATTGCCAACTACGCTTTTAATCTCCAAAAAATTATTGCCAAAACCAGCATTGAGCATGTGGTGGTAACCAATGTCGGTGACGGTTTCGGCTTTTTCAGGGGGAAGGTGGTCAACTTTGCGGTGCGCTTTATAAGAAAAATGGTACCCTCTTTTTTAATCGGAGGTTCGGTGTCCTACCGTCGTGCCGTAAAAACAGGAGCCAAATACTCTTTTGAGGAAGTTAAGGTAGCCTATGATGACATTGCCTTTTTACAGTACACGGGAGGTACGACAGGAAAACCCAAAGGTGCCATGCTAAGTCATGGCAATATCATTGCCAATATCTCTCAGGGACTGGGCATGTACTCAAATGTCCTCAAGCGCGGTGAGGAATTTCTTCTGACTGCCATTCCTCTTTACCATGTTTTTGCCATGACCGTAAATTTAATGCTCTTTGCGGCCATAGGCGGTACCAACCTGCTCATTACCGATCCGCGCCGCTTGAAGGATCTTATTGCAGATTTGAAGGCCCACCCCGAGATTACCATCATCACAGGAGTAAATACTCTGTTTAACAGGATGCTTAATCATCCTGATTTTGAAACGGTCAATTTGAGTAATCTTAAGCTGGTAATAGGGGGCGGTGCTGCCGTACAGTCAGGGGTCGATGCCAGATTTTATCAGCGTACCGGGCTGCACATTTTGGAAGGTTATGGACTTACCGAGTGTTCTCCCTTGTGCTGCGTCAATCCTTCCAATATTGATAAATTCACAGGAAGCATAGGGATCCCCGTACCTTCAACCGAAGCTCGTATCATCGGCGATGATGGCAATGAGATCTGGGATGTCAATGTTCCGGGGGAGCTTGAGTTTAAGGGTCCCCAGGTTATGAAAGGCTACTTTAACAATGAAGAAGGCACCAGACTTGTGATGCATGATGGTTATGTGCGCACCGGTGATATTGCAGTCTGGCTTGATAAAGGCTATATCAAGATCATCGACCGCCTTAAGGATATGATTCTAGTATCAGGCTTTAATGTTTTCCCCGCGGAGATTGAAGATGTTATAAGCCGCTTTGATCGTGTCACAGAATGTGCAGCCATCGGCGTGCCGTCACCTGAGACAGGTGAGGCCGTTAAGCTTTTTGTGGTAAAAAAGGATTCTTCATTGACAAAGGATGAGATTGTTGATTACTGCAGACAATATCTTGCTCCCTACAAAATCCCCAAGATCATTGAATTCGTGGACGTACTTCCAAAATCAGCCATAGGCAAGGTTTTGCGCCGCTATCTTAAAGACGGCAACAAGGCACATCGCAACGATGAAAATTAGCAGTGATGCAACCTAAGGTATTAAAAACAGTTTTTCCCATGTCCTGTGAAAACTACATCCTGATTGACAATAAAGAGGACTTGAGCCTTCTAGTAGAACTTTTGGGCAGAGCCGAAGACAATGAGGTGATTTCCCTGGATACGGAATTTGTGCGTACCACGACGTACTATCAGGTGCTCTGCTGCGTGCAGCTTGCTTATAAGGGCAGGGTATACATTGTAGATCCCCTCCATCTTGATATAAGTTCCTTAATTAGGGTTCTGCACGATTGTGCCGCATTGATTATTACCTTTGCAGGAAGCGAGGACTGGGAGTGCTTAAGCCGTGAATTTTCAAAAGCAGGACTTAAAAGAGAACTGCCCCGTAACATAGGCGATGTGCAGCTTTTGGCAGCCTTTTGCAATCATTCATGGTCCCGCGGTCTTGGCTTTATGGTCCAGGATCTTCTTGGCATTGAACTTAAAAAAGATCAAACCCTGTCAAATTGGGAGCACCGCCCTTTAACCTGTGAACAATTAAGCTATGCTGCTTTTGATGTTTGTTATCTTGAAAAGATGCATGAGATCCTAAAAAGCAGGGTAAATGACAGGATTTACCAATACTACCTTGATGAGGTCAAACAAAAAGCCCTCATTTTTTGTGCCAATGAGGATGAGCAAAGCTTTTACCGCAGGATCCCCGGGGCCGGAACTTTAACGGGGGATGATTTAAGACTTCTTAAGTTTTTTTGCGCAGCGCGTCTTAGGTATGCCAGGGAACATAATCTTGCCTTAAACAGGCTGTGTCCGCAAAGCTTTATTCTGGAACTTATTACCAAAAGACCCGGGAGCAAAAGAGCCCTTGCTTCTTTGGGATTGCGGCACGCTACCATAAAACACTTTGGTGATATTATCCTGGACTTTTTGGACAAGGGGCAGCAGGCTGTGGACAATACTGCAGTATTGCCGCCTTATGATGCGGTAACCAGGGTGCCTGGTTACGGAGTCTTTATCTCAAAGCTGCGCTCCGTTATTGAAGAACAATGTAAAAAAGCGCATATCGAACCTAAGATTTTAAGCAGCAAAAAGCTTATTAATTTTACCCTAACCGCTTTAAATGAAGGCAGGGAGGCAGGACTTCTTGCAGGGTGGAAAAAAGAACTGCTCAAGATTGATAAAGAGTTCTTCAGATCTTGGGCTGCAGGCGCTACTATAAACACATGATTACAGCTTTCAAGAACAGGACAGCATAAGAGTCATGCTTGAGTTTCCGGTATTGTCGTAATCTGTGATGCAGTTTGATTTGCAAGGAGTATTTTATGGTGCAGTCTGTCCGCGACTTGATGATCTGTAAGGTAACCAGACAGTGGTATGACGTCGTAAAGGGAGAGTACTTTTCCTCGGGGACTGATGCAACCAATTTCTGGACGGTAAATCATGGATCCTTAGAGCCAAAGCTGCAAAATTTCGAGCCTGGGAATCTGGTGTTGTATGTCCTTGATTATGACGGGCATTTGTATATAGTTGGCGGCGGGTTTTTCATGTCCTGGGTCTTTTTAAAAGCCGCGCAGCTTTGGGATATTCTGGGGGTAGGAAACGGGGTCGGTTCCTTTGAGGAATTTGTCACAGCAATACAAAGCCTAGGCGGGGATCTTAACAGTACCTTAACTTCAGGGCTTTTAACCGGAACCTTTATCTTTACCGCCAAGGATTCTTTAATGATTCCTGACGAGTTTGCATCCGAATTTATGGATCAATCCAGCCACTTTGTCATGTCATCAAAAGAGCCTATAGGCAAATATTTGGAGCGGATAGTAAATGCCAGGAGGGAGCCGATGCTGGATCATTACGGCATGCACTGGCCGGGGATCTATTACGTGGCATCGCATCGCAATCTACGAACCCATATTGCAGGTTTTTTTGCCAGGGTAATGACAGCCTATAAGTTTCAGTGTGCCGTAAGCGGCACCAAAGCCCTTCCGGTACTGGAAGTTGCCAATATTCAGCCTTTTTACGACAACTCTTTAAAATTGGCGCAAAATGGTATTGTGCTGCGCTGTGACATCAACAAGATGTTCAGCCGCGGTTACATCACACTAGAGTGTAAAAAAGAAGGCAGGATCTTAGTGCGGGTTTCCGACAAGATAAAATCTGTCTGGGCGGATGATTACAGCATCTATGACGGCAAAGCCTTAAATCTTCCTGATGATCCCAAACTTTGGCCCAAGAAGGAATATATTAAGTGGCACAATCAAAACTGTTTTGAACACTGGCTGAAAAGAGGCGGCTCGGGGGTGTAATCTAAAATCTAAAATCCCCTGTGAAAACCTCACAGGACTTGTTACTTTGACGCACTAAAGCACCAAAGTTTTGTCTTCAACAAGTTTGTTGACACGCCACATCAGGGCAGATGCCTTGCTGCCCATAGGACTTACCATACGGCAGTAGCGGTTGAGAAGATCCTTTTTCAGTTCTTCTTGGGTTACGCCAAGGATCTTCGCTAATCCTGCTCTGACGCCAAAATCGCTGACTGCAAAAATATCCTGCTCCCCAAAGTATAGTAAGTCGAGCATATCACAGCTCCACGGTCCGATGCCCTTATAGGAAATTAATACTTCCCTTCTTGATGACGGATCAAGCTGATAGAGGCTCTTATCGCTTAAAACCCCTTTTTTAAGATCCTCTGTTATTGCAAGTAAAGCTGCAGTCTTGGTCTTTGACACCTTAAGAGGGCAGTCTTCTCTGGTAAGAAAGTCGTACAAAAGTCCAGGATCTTCGCTTACTGACTTGGGAATTTTTCTTAATTGAGCTGTGAAGGCTGCAGTTGATATCTGCTGTGAGAGGATGATATTGATAAAAGCATTGATAAGCGTAGGATAGCCTTTTTTTACAAAGGGCTCTATTTGTAAGGTAACTTTCAGGAAGTCAGGGACTTTTTTCCCAAGCGCTCCAAGATCGGCTTTGCTTACCAAAATTTCCATCTGACTGTTCCAAAACTTTTTACTGCATCTAAAATAACTATAGTCAAGTTTGGAATTTTTGAGAAGAGCAGAGGATCAGAAGATGAAGATAGCCGTCCTGGGAGCTGACAGCAGTTTGGGAAGCAGAATTGTACTGGCAGCCGAGAAGGTTGGCATAACGGTAACTTCTATTGTATCAAGCTTTGACAAACCAGTTGGCAGCGGCCCTATTATTGTTAGGGAATGCAATGAGTTACACAAGGATGAACTAAAAAATTTCTTTGCAATTATTGATCCGATAAGTTTCCCTGAAATTGAGCAAACCCCTTTCCCGCAGCTTCCGGTATTTGCCCTGGCGCCTCTTTTAAGAGATATTCCCTGTAATTACATAGGAATTGGCTCTGCCTACATCCTCTTTGCAGATCGCAGCAGAACAAGGCGGGTTATGGATTGTGACGGCATGTTTTATGTCAAGGGGACTTTACGTGCCGGCAAGGTAAGGGAACTTTACGAGAAGATTGAATCTTTGGAAAATTTTAAATACACGCTCTTATGTCCTCCCCTTACCGTAAAAGAGGATGCCTATCCTACCGGCAGATTTGAGCTTTGCGATGATGTCCTTCCTGTAAGTACTGCAGGTGAAAGCTCCATTACTCTAGGTGATCTGGTGCTTGCCATGGTGGAACTTTTAAAGCAGGGTAATTTTCCAAGATCTCTTGTTGCTGTAAGAAATTCATAGTCTAAAACTTGCTAAATCACAATGTGCCTTCAAGTCATAAGCCTGGCCAAAACATTTTGATGTCATGGTATTCGTCTTGTGATGATGAGGGGGAAGGTGTGACAAAATCGGGGGGCAAAAGCGTGACACTCTTACTGGGAACTAACAGTACCAGTCAGGCAGTTTGACGATTAAGAAGCTCGGTGGCGGTGCGTTTTGCATAGGTATTCCCAGTGAGGAAGTAAAAACTGTTTTTGCCAATGCGGTTACAGCAAAGTTCACCTACAACAAGATAAAGCAAAAGGATTACTGCCAACATTTCAGGAAAATAAGCATCGTGAGATGGATCTCTG
>CAYNSI010000040.1:0-13505 GCA_964399665.1 uncultured Enterobacterales bacterium
TCATCAGGCTGATCTAAAACATGGGTCAGGGGAGCATCATATTCATCTATAAGCAAGACTATGGAGCGGTTTTCAGCATTTTTCAAGGTAAGCTTAAAAGAGTTAGTCCAATAAGGAGCATCTATCCATGTAAGTCCGGCACTTACAACTTCCTGTTGCAGTTCATCACCAAATTTTTGATAAAAAGTCTGACCCGGGTCAGGTTTTACCGAGGAAGCAAAGCTCAACTTAATCACTTTATAGGTCCCCGTGTCAGTCCATGGCTCATCTTTTTCAAGTTTTAGTCCTGCAAAGCTGTCCTTACCGTTTAAAAAGAGTTCTTTGAAGGTGGACAGCAGCATGGATTTTCCAAAACGACGGGGCCTTGATAAAAAAAAGGATGCCCTTTCTCCGGCCAAATCTGCTGCCAAATCGGTTTTGTCTACATAAAGTTTCTTCTCTCTGATGACTTCAGCAAACTCCATACCTTGTCTTGGAAGAGAATATTTTAGTTTCATAGACAGATCTCCGTGTAGCGGTTCGAAAAAGGGCCGACATCTCTTATTAGTGCCAATTCCTTTTCCTTTGTTTGGATCAATCAAGAACCAATACTGCAGGTCAACTCTTACATCTTGTTTTAGAACATCATAGCACAATCTTTTCACTATAGACCCTGCGGTTACGGCTTACGAGCCTCACGTGAACATATCAGGCAGAGCTATTTTTCCGGCATGAGCAGTCCAAAAGAGGAGCGAATTTTACGTGTGCGGGAAGATGTGAAAGAGCCCCCCTAAAATTTTAGAAACAATCAAATTTCATCTTTAGAAAAGAGGTAGATTAAGGCCAGATTGGAGCCTAATTATTGCCCTTCATACAATAGCCGTGAGCTGACAGACGGGTTTTAACAAGAAAGACCGCTGTAGGTTTTGCCTTATTGTAAGGTGTATTTGTCTTGTTGTAAGGTGTGAGCATCATATGTTTTGTGAATGCCTTTTTGTCCTCCCTGCAAGCCCCCGTGTTACCTTTGCAGAAAGTGCTGAGCATCAGGGGACTTGCGCAGGAGCAGGCATCAGGTGACCTTTTTTTTAATCAACCTGTTTTGATTGACCGTTTGGGATAAGAGCCCCATGCCTTATGTTAAATTCAACACAACCTCCCAAAACATGTTTTAACTGCCACTGCTATAGCACATACATAAAGCCTGGGTTCCAAGATCTCCTTTCCCCTTGTCTGCAAGGCTTTGATAAAGCTTGAGGGCAAGAGCGGTACCTGCAAGATCCAAATTAAACTTTTCAGCAGTTTTAAGAGCAATCTTAAGATCTTTGATAAAGTGTTTGATGTAAAAGCCGGGATTGTAGTCCCCTTTTAAGATCCTTGGCCCGTAGGAATTCATGGCAAATGACCCTGCAGCCCCCTGCGATAAGGTATCTAAAACGAGCTTAGTATCAAGACTTACTGCCTTTGTAAAGGCTAAGGACTCACACAAAGCCATCATCCCTGCTGCAACCGCAATTTGGTTGGCAGCCTTGGTAAGCTGACCGCATCCAGAGTCACCAAAGCGTACGTAAAGCTTGCCCATGGCACTAAAAACCGGCTTTAAGGCTTCAAAAAGCTCCTCATCACCGCCATAGAGTATCGTTAAAGTGCCGTTTTTGGCCCCAATGTCTCCTCCTGTTACCGGGGCATCACCGATTTTATGACCGGCCTTTAATCCTTCTTGTGCAATGCTCTTAGCTAAAAGAGGATCTGAGGTGGTCATATCAATACCTGCAGCATTTTCTTTCATATTTTTGATGATGCCAGAATCTCCAAGCCAGATCTCTTGGACATCCTCAACAAAGCCTACCATGCTGATTACCAAATCAGCATCCAATACGGCCTCTTTTACGCTGTTACAGACTACTGCCCCCATTTCCTGCAAAGGGAGAGCTTTAGCTTTGGTTCTGTTGTAGACATTCACCTTAAAGCCTGCTGTAAGAAGATGGGAGGCCATGGGAAAACCCATCACCCCGGTACCTATGAAGGCAATTTTTGAAATCTGAGGCAGCGCCATAATATTTCCTCCGTTATTCCGGTAGTTATTTACTCCGGTATTCATTTTACGGCTCATTGTACTCCAGACGGAACTTATCGTTTGAGATCATGGCGGTAAAAACAAGCAGTTCCCGGCATACCCTAACCCTTAACCTGTAGTGCTTTTTTTGATATAGTCAAGCATGAAGTGATTATAGAATCAACAAGGAAATATTTTAGGAAATTTGGTATGGTAAGACTCTTTACCTCTGAATCAGTTTCAGAAGGACATCCTGATAAAGTTGCCGATCAGATCTCTGATGCAGTGCTGGATGCGTATCTTGCGGTAGATCCCAAAGCCCATGTTGCCTGTGAAACCCTGGTAAAAACAGGCATGGTAGTTTTGGCAGGAGAAGTAAAATCTGATGCTGCCATAGATCTTGAAGATGTTGTAAGAAAAACGGTTTGCTCCATAGGTTACAACTCCACCGAAGTTGGTTTTGACGGAAATTATTGTGCCTTTTTAAATTCTCTGGGCAAACAGAGCCCCGATATTAACATGGGCGTCGAACGCTCAAATCCTGAAGATCAGGGGGCAGGAGATCAGGGCTTGATGTTCGGCTACGCCTGCAATGAGACTCCGGTATACATGCCCGCTCCCATAACCTATGCCCATCTTTTAGTAGAGCGCCAAAGTGAAGTCAGAAGAAAGGGCATTATCCCCTGGCTGCGCCCTGATGCCAAATCCCAGGTTACTTTTGTTTACAATGATGACGGTACGGTATCAGGTGTCGATACCGTGGTGCTTTCAACTCAGCATTCCCCCGGAGTTTCCCTGTCCCAGGTGGTAGAGGCGGTGCGCGAGGAAATCATCAAAAAGGTGATCCCTTCTGCCTACCTTACTGAGAAAACCAAGTACTTCATCAATCCTACAGGACGCTTTGTAATAGGCGGACCAGTTGGTGACTGCGGGCTTACCGGCCGCAAGATTATCGTTGATACCTATGGCGGCGCCGCTCGTCACGGAGGCGGAGCCTTTTCGGGCAAAGATCCCTCAAAGGTGGACAGATCTGCTGCCTACGCAGCCCGCTATGCTGCCAAAAATGTGGTAGCAGCAGGCATTGCCAGCCGCTGTGAACTGCAAATATCCTATGCCATAGGAATTGCCAAGCCCGTATCCATCAGTGTCAATACCTTCGGGACTGCCAAAAAATACCGTGATGACCAAATTGCAGCGGCCGTCAACGAAGTCTTTGATCTAAGACCATGCGGGGTTATCAGGATGCTCAATCTGCTGCGGCCTATCTACAAGCCCACGGCAGTATATGGTCATTTTGGACGTGATGGTTTCCCCTGGGAGGAAACCGACAAAAAAGAAGATCTGCTTGCTGCCTTATCCTAAGAAAAAGACTGTTGCAGCGCCGTCCGATCTTAAAGACAGAGCATAAAACAGCCTCTTGCAGAAAATAAGGTGACGGCAGTAAGACGCTGCCGTAATGCTGCATCTTGTGCACTCTTGTGAAGCTTCAGGCAGAGAACCGTCGGGGATTTGAGCTTTTATGCCCCATCATCCTGGTCTTCAAACTTGCAGAACAAGCTGTGCAGGTTTCATCATGCCCTGCGGGCCTGAACTGCGTTCTTGTCTGGGCCCTGGACAGCAGTCCGACCCCATCTCAAGGCTTTCTTGTCAGGGCTTTGCCTCCTGATGTTTGTCAGTAGTCCAGTACCACTTCCTGCATCAGGACGCAGATATCATCCTCTTCTAAGTTGTCGCTGTTTACCCTGTGGCAGATCTCATCAAAGCTGTAAATGTCTTCTGGATAAACTACCACCACGGCCTTATCACCGTCTTTGAGGAAATTGTGCTCCCCATATTCGGTATAGCGGGTGGCTCCTACCGAGATGATAATTTTGCGGGGACAATCGGCCTCTTTAAGATAATCGCTGATTTTCTCTGCAGGGCCTTCATCTTCCTGGAAATTAAGCTTTTGAATCAGCCAGTCAAGCAGTGTGTCGTAAAAATAGCTATAGTCTCTGACGGCACTATCTTCACCATAGATATGCGCAAGGCCACCACGCACCAAAAAGGAGGCTATCCGATAGCGATCTAAGATCCCGCCTTTTGCAAACTGGTCTATTTTAATGAAATGGCTGCCAATACCTTTTGAGGAGGGGCCCCAGTTTTTCTTCATGGAAATCTTCCGCGCCCCCTGCTTTCTTATCGAGCAGTCATTGCCGGCTGTGAAACTTTCAGGAGTAAGGGAAATCACCTTTTCGTTTTCGTACCCTACATCAAAGCTTATGACAAGCTCAGGTTCTATTTGCAGCTTCTCTTCCCCTTTTGGAAAAATGATCCTGTAAGAATCAAAAGGAAAGACCGTTAAAAATTCGGGGGTCAGCCCCTTGCTTTTGGGGATGTAAGTTGGGAATAATGCTTTGGGAGCTGCAGCATCCTTAAGGTTAAGATGGGCAAAATCAGAAGCTTCTCCTGCCTGCTCCAGATGACCTGTGAAGTTGCCCGCCACCCCGAAGGCAGCCGTTTTCTTTAAATCAAGAAACATATCAACACCTGATATTTGTTGCTACACTTACAGTATTTACGGTACCAAATTATAAACCAGGCATGGGAGCCAAACTTAAGATAATGTTGCAAATACGCACTGTACCCTTTCGGATCTTGATGCTTTTAAGCGCTTTTTTTACTGTCAATGCCGCGGGGATGGACTCCTTTTTGGAGGCTAAAAAAGTGCTGCCTAACATCTATCAAAAGCTGCCTGATGCTGCCACCCTTTACTGCGGCTGTGATGTAACCGTGACTAAAAAAGGCTATTTACTTGATTTAAACTCCTGCGGCTATCAAAGCCGCAAACTACAAAAGCGGCCTTTGCAAGTTGAGATAGAGCATGTAGTAAGCGCCTGGGAACTTGGTCATCAGCAAAAGTGCTGGCAGGACGGCGGCAGAAAAAACTGCACCAAATCCTCAAAGGAATTTAACCTCATGGAAGGTGATCTTCACAATCTGTACCCTGCAGTAAGCGAGATAAACCGCGACAGATCAAATTATCGCTTCTCAGACTGGAATGGTACTGCCTATCAGTATGGCAAGTGTGACATGATTGTCGATTTTAAAGGCCGCAAAGTGCAGCCCCCGGAACGCTCAAGGGGCATTATTGCAAGAGCCTACCTTTATATGAGAGATACCTATGGACTCAGGCTTTCAAGCTCCCAGACCAAACTTTTTGAAGCCTGGGACCTAATGTATCCTGCATCAAAGACAGAATGCAAACGCAATGACCTGATTACAGAGGTCCAGGGCAATGACAATTACTATATTTCAAGACAATGCAGGTAAGATTACATGCGCTGCATAAGAATTTATGAACCTGCTGCCCTTACAGTTGGCAGCTGCCTTACCCTAAATCCTGAAAACTCGGCCCATCTTTTGAAGGTACTGCGCCTTAAAAAAGGTGCCCTGATAAATGTCTTTGACGGCATGGGACATGAAGTGCAGGCAGTGCTTTCCTGCGATCACAAAACTGCTGTCGCTGCAATTGAAAAGGATTTGGATCTTACCAAAGAAAGCCCGCTTGTCATTGAGTTAGGCCAGGTCATCTCCAAAGGAGAGCGCATGGAGTATGTGCTGCAAAAGGCAGCAGAACTTGGGGCTGCTATGATAACCCCGCTTTTTTCCTCACAATGCGTCATAAAAATTGACAAAGAGCGCCTTGAGAGGAAAATTATCTCCTGGCAGAAAGTTGTCAACCACTCCTGTGAACAGTGCGGCCGCAATGTCATTCCCAAAGTAAATCCTGCCATGGATCTTAAAGATTGGATCTCACAAGAGTACCAGGGGATCTCCTTGGTATTGGATCCTCAATCTACCGTACGTCTTAAGGATTTAAATCCTGAGGGCAGGTATTTTAGGATTTTAACAGGCCCTGAAGGCGGTCTTAGTGATGAAGAAAGCTCCTGTGCCAAAACCCAAGGGTTTATAGGAGTTACCTTAGGGCCGCGCATTTTGCGCACCGAAACTGCCCCGATAGCAGCCCTTGCTGTTTTAGGCTCATGCTTTGGAGATCTGTGACAATGAGCAAGAATCACCTTACCTTAAATCAGCTGGGGGCCAAAAGTCCTGTATTTGATGAGTACCATCCTGATATTTTGGAGAAAATAAGCAGAAAAGATGCCCGTACCTTGTTTTCCTGTGATACCTCAAAAGGATTTGATATCTGGCGTTTTTATGAATTTACCTTCTTAAACTCCAAAGCAATACCGCAAACTGCCATGGGAATCATGACAATTCCTGCTAATTCTCCTTTTACCGTGGAATCAAAATCATTAAAGCTTTACTTAGGCTCTTTTACCAATACCAAGTTTGCAGATCTTAATGAAGTATCAGAGCTTATAAGTCATGATCTTAAAAAGCTTTTAAAAACCGACCTTAAGGTATCCTTATTCCCTGTGAATGCACCAGAGGCAGCAGCTGCCTTTAAAATTTCCGCACTTTATGGCACCTTGATTGATGAGAGCTTAAATGATGCAAATGACGCAAAGTTTGCTCCTATCTTAGAGCTTAAAAAAGCAGATCCTAAGCTTCTGGTGCCCCGTTACGGCAAAATCACCGAAGAATACCTTTGCTCTCAGATCCTAAGAACATTGTGTCCTGTTACGGGGCAGCCTGACTTTGCCTCAGTTGTAATCCACTATCAGGGCTTTAAGGTAAATTACCAAGATCTGTTAGCCTACTTAATTTCCTTTCGCTCTCACCAGGGCTTTCATGAGCACTGCACCGAAAAGATCTACCATGATCTAAAAACACGCCTAAAGCTTGATAAAGTCGGGGTAACCGCCATGTTTACAAGACGCGGAGGTATTGATATAAATCCTGTAAGAAGCGATTTTGAGCTTGATTGTCAGCAAATTATAAGGCACCTTAGACAATAGGATGCCTTATAGACTTAAAGAGGAGACTTCAAGGCCCTGCCCTTTAATCTAAAGGACCAAGCCTTATGGAGAAAAAAGTATAAAAACACTGTCTTCAGCTTACATGCTTGCCGTAGGTCTCATCCTGTTTGGCAATAAATTCCTCAAGTTCAGCTAAAGTGGGCATAAAATCGGAGCAGCCGTGGCTTCTTACCTGGATGGCAGCCGATGCCGAACCGTAGGTGAGCATCTTATCCATCTTCCAGCCTTGAAAAAGACCATAAAGAAAAGCTGAGGCATAGCCGTCTCCGCCTCCAAAGCCCTTTAAGAGCTTGACCTTGTAGGGCTTAACATCAAAATGTGCCCCGTCACTGATGTATGCAGTAGAGCCTTCCTTGCCGTGCTTGATAACTACAATTTTGGCTTTTTTGGCAAAGTAAAGATCTGCTATTTGTTGATCTGAAAGGCCGCTTTGCACCAGGGACAGAGTCAAATCAAACTCCTCGCGCGAGCCGAAGATTACATCGGCATGCTGTGCCACCGCATGGTAATAAATGGAAAGTTCATCCTTATTTTTCCAATTGTAGGCCCGATAATCGATATCAAAAATTATCGGGGTCGCGGTACGCTGTGCCAGCATCATGGCCTTGAGGGCAGCCTCCCGTGAGGGGCTTTCTGCAAGTGAGGTTCCTGAGATCAAAAGAGCCTTGGCAGTTTTAATATAGTCCTCATCCACATCCTCAACCGATAAGGCCAAATCGGCAATTTTCTCCCGGTACATTAAAATGGAACTTTCCTCGGGGGAGAGCACCTCGGTAAAGGTAAGCCCCAATTTTTCAGGGCCCTTTACCTTCGTGACATGGGAAGTATCACAGCCGAAACTTTTTAAGGCATTGATGGCAAAGTCACCGAATTGATCATTGGAAACCTTGCCGATAAAGCCGCATTTCATGCCAAGACGCCCCAGCCCTGCGGTAATGTTGGCAGGCGATCCTCCAAGATACATCTTAAAAGTACGGCTCTTATCCAAAGTGCGGTACATTTCCTCGGGGATGGGATTTAAATCAATGGCAGCACGGCCTAAGGAAATAACATCAAGGGGGCGGCTGTTATCAAATTCGATATAGGACATATTCTTCAGTCTCCAAAAATGGCGTCACAGAGGATCTTTGTTATTGAAAACCTTGAGGTGTTTTAAGGTCTCATCGTAAACTTCGGCAATCAGGATCTCATTTAAGTCAAAATATGACAGTGTAGTTCCCGCTAAATTCTTCGCATATTTTACTGCCCCGCGCGCAAAGGCATCAAAGTTGGCAGTGGCGATGTTTATTTTGCAAATCCCCATGGAAATGGCCCTGCGAAAGTCCTCATCTGCTATCCCGGTACCGCCGTGCAATACCAGGGGCAGCTGCGGCAGCGCATCATGGGTTTTTAATAACAGGTCAAAATTAAGTCTGGGCACCCCCCGGTAGTGGCCGTGGGCATTGCCTATGGCAACTGCCAAGGCATCACAGCCTGATTTTTTACCCATGGCCGTAATATCCTCAAACCTGGCGCAATTTGCCGTTAGCGCCTCCCCGCCTTCGGAGCCTCCGACAACCCCAATCTCAGCTTCAACTGCCACTCCGCGGCCGTGGGCCTCGCTGACCACCTCCTGTGTTTTTTTGATATTCTCTTCCAAAGCAAAGGCAGAACCGTCATACATTACGGTATTAAAGCCCAAATCCATAGCGCGCCGCACATTGAACATGGTATAGCCGTGATCAAGCTCCAAGGCGATCTCAACCTTAGCACGCGCTGCAGCAGCACAGATTAGAGGTGCAATGTATTCTAATGGTGAGTGGCTGAATCTTTTTTCTGCTATCTGGAGGATCACGGGGGAACAGCTTTCCTCGGCTGCCTTGACTACCCCGATAAGAATTTCCATATTGCCTATGTTAAAGGCCCCCACGGCCCTGCTGTCGGTCAGCGCATCATTAAGAATACGGGTAAAGGGACAGAGCATAATTTTCCAGCCTCTCTTGCCTGTTATTATCCTGTTCTCTGCGTCACACATCAGTTCATGATAAAGTTTACCAAAATCTGTGCAGAATAGCACAATAAAATAAGCAAATTATGATCGTGATCTAATCTTAGAGTTATGGCATGCGTTGTGTATTTTTCTAAGCTTTTTTTATCATATTGTCGTTATCCTGATTATCCATCTGTTATCCATAAAAAATATACTTAAATAAATACCCCGTGGCTGCTGGCAAAGCTGTTGATAATATTATGCATAATTTTAGTCATATGTTATAATGGTTATCACATGATAAGCAGTTTCCCTTAATCAGACCTTCTGGAGACTCCTGATAATCTTATGCGTTATGACCGTTTGGATCGGATCATCAAGATCCTCGAAGACGTTAAGTCAATAAGTCTTGATAATTTGTGTGAACGCCTTAAGGTCTCGAAAAACACCGTTCGCCGTGACATTGCTCAGCTCAAGAATGAGGGAAAAATTAAAAAATTTTACGGCGGAGTTCGTCTTGTTACCTCCAATGAGCCGGTGGAATTTATCCAAAGGCTGATTTCCAACAAGGAGGCCAAAAAGACCACGGCACAATTTGCCTCAGGCTTGATAAAGTCCAATGAGGTGATTTTCATTGATGCAGGCACCACCACCATGCATATCGTGCCCTTCCTAATTGGCAAGAGCAATGTAACCATTATTACCACAAGTTTGGATGTGATGCTGTCAGCCTCACAGTACAATCTGCCGCTTATCGGCACCGGAGGGAGTCTTTACGGCCCCTCAAAGTGCTTTGTGGGGGATAATGTCAAGGAAACCCTAAAACAGTACAACTTAAACCACATCTTTATGTCTTCAACCGGCATCACCCTCAACGGCGCTACCAATGCCTCCCCGCTTGAAAGTGAGAATAAAAAATTTCTAATGGGCTGTGAAGGCTCAAAGACACTGCTTATTGATCACAGCAAATTCGGCAAAAGTGCCATGGTAACCTATGCTCCTTTAGACTCCTTTGACCGCATTGTCACTGACAGGGAGCCGCCTTCTGAGTACTTAAGATATTTTATGGATCACGGTATTGAAGTGATCTTCACTCCCAAAGAGCCTGACCCCTCAAATTAAGGCAGCCAAAGTTACTTTTACCAAAGCTGACAAAAGGGTGTCAGTCTGTCAACTGAGCTAAAAAAAGACAAAGCGCCGCTAAAAAGGCGCTTTGACTAAGATCTGATTCCAGGTTCCTAAAGGCATCTTAACCCAAAGAGCAAAACCAACCCTGCATATCAAAACTTGACCGAAAGGGAGCCTGTCCTGACTTTAAAAATGAGCAGCTCTCCTTGTGGTTCAGGGCATCCCATGTCACCAGGCTGCCATCAGATTAGGGTACTTTTTGATCTGAAGGTAAGGCCTTAAAGCCTTACCTTACTTACTTAAAAGCTGAGCTGCCTTGCAGTTTTGACTGCTTTAACCGCTTTGACTGTTCCTGTTATTTTCCTGCCTCCTTCACTGCTACCTGTAACCAAACCATCCTGCAGGTACCGTAATGACTTCGGGGACAAAAAGACAGAACAGCAAAAAGAGCACTTCTGCCACCAAAAACGGAGAGATCCCCTTGATTACCGCTCCCATTTTAAGTCTGCTTATGGTCATTCCGACAAAAAGCACCGTTCCTACAGGAGGAGTCTGCAGCCCTATGCAAAGGTTAATAACCATAATAAGGGCAAAATAGTAAGGATCAATACCTGCTGCCATAATCAGGGGGAACAGCACCGGTGAGAAAATCAGAATAATGGGTACCAAATCCATCACCATGCCCATGGCAAGCAGGAGCAGATTAATCAGCAGCAGCAGAATAATGGGATGATCAATAAATACCTCCATGGATGCGGTTATGGTCGCAGGAACATCAGCCATGGAAATAATCCAGGCTATCGCGCAGGCAGGACCTACCACAAACATCACCACCGCAGTGCTCTTCATGGCCCCAAACAGAATATCGGGCATCTGGGATAATTTTAACTGTCTGTTCAGGAAAAACGACACCACAAAGGCATAGACACAGGCTACGGCACCGCCTTCTGTGGGGGTAAAGTAGCCCATGCGTATTCCAACAATAATGATGATAGGAAGCATCACCGCAGGCAGGGCCCTAATGATGATGGGGATTGATTCTTTTAAAGACACCTTGTGGATATCATGGTAACCGTCGACACGAACCATGATAAACCAGGCTACCATGATGAAAAGACCCAGCATGATACCCGGCACAATACCCATCATAAACAGCCTGCCTATGGAAAGTTCGGCGGCAACCCCCAAAACTATGAAAGCAAGTGACGGGGGGATGATAGGAGCCGTTAGGGAAGCAGAACACACCAGTCCCGTAGCTCTTGCCTTATCATAGCCGCTTGCCACCATCATGGGAATTAACATGGATCCTAATGCCGATACATCGGCTATGGCAATGCCCGAAAGACCTGCAAAAAGCATACAGGCCAATACCGTAACATAACCCATACCGCCCCTGAAGCGGCCTACCACGATTCTGGCAAAGTCGATAAGCTGCTTTGATATTCCTCCTTCTTTCATGATCTCACCTGCCAGGATAAAAAATGGCACGGTAAGCAGAATATAGTTATCAATACCACCTACATTTTGGAAGGAAAGCTGGTAGGAAAGATTGCTCATGTCTATGGTGTACATTAGAATCATGCAGCACACCATAAGTACTATGCCGATAGGGATCCCCGTAAATAACAGGGTAAACAGGGAAATTAAAAATACTGCAAGTTCCATGGCCTATTCCCCCCTATCCTGTTTTTCAGTACCTGTTGTCCCGGACTCTTCAGATTCCATACCCTTAATAGTCATCTCGGCTTCCTCCTGGGCAGTCAGGGCATGGGTGATCTCCTTGCCTAAAAACAGCTTTATCATGTCGGAAATCGTCATGATGAGACAAGCAATGGCAGAGAGCATCACAGGAAGAATAATAAAGCCGTAGGATATGCCCGTTATCTGGATATAGTAGGAATTACGCAAAATATAAACGTAGGAACCGTAGGTTAGAGCTCCCAGGGCAAAAACAGATAAAAAGTCAAACAAAAAGATCCACCATCTTTTAAGCTGTCCATGAATTTTGTCAGTTATGGCAGAAACGGCGATATGCCCCTTGCTGCGCCATACCGGAATTACCGCCATGAACGTGGCCCACACAAAGAAGAAGCGGGAAAGCTCTTCTGCGGCAACAATTGAACTGCTGATGCAATACCGCATTACCGTATTGACAAAAATAAGCAGTACCATGATGGTAAGGGAAATCGCACAGATGTACTTTACCAATGCTTCAAACTTTTTAATCAAACTGTCCATAGCCGTACACCATAACTCATTGAAAATTACGCAAGATTGCAGCAGTTTTATTTTAGAGCCTTATGAAAGTATCATTTCCAAAAAGCAAAAAAACCATAGGGTTGAGGCGGCTTGTGCCGCCTCCTTGGTAAAACTAAGCTTCACCTTAAAAATTACTTTTTTGTTTTCAATTATTTCTTGCTTTCAAAGTAAGCACGGATTTCAGGTGAGCTTGACCACTGCTCGTCCATCCACTGATACACAGGAGCCATGGCATCGACCATCTGCTGCTTGAATTCATCAGAAGGCTCAACCAGCTTGTTGCCCTTTTCAAGCATAAACTGCAGTGACTCCTCATCATCCTGGGCAGCAATATCCCAGTAGTATTCAACAGAAGCCTTCATGGCCTTGTCAAAAGCTGCCTTGTAATCATCGGGAAGCTCATCGTAAAAATCCTTGTTCACCAGAATGTGAAGAGGTGAGAAGATATGATTGGTACGCAGAAGATCGCTTTGCACTTCCCAATATCCTGCAGCCTTGTCAACCGAGAAGGGGTTTTCATGCCCGTCCACCACTCGGGTTTCAAGCGAAGTATAAAGTTCGGTTGCAGGCATCGGTGTCGGATGGGCCCCTAAAGCCTCAAACACCCTGACAAAAAGTTCATTTAAGGGCACCCTAAGCTTTAACTTCTTAAAATCATCCATGCTGTTTATCGGGAAGGAGCTTTGGATCTGCCTGAAGCCTGAACCTATGTAGCCCTTGACGTAGACACCGCTGTTTTTGGTGTAGTCATAGTTATACTTGAAGATCTCAGGATCGGTAAAGACGCGTCTTGCATGATCCCACCCTGTCAATGAAAAAGGCATCTCTATGGCTCCGATGCGGGGCTCATCTCCCTTGATAATGCCGCCTGCTTGGGCAATCTGGATGGTATTGACCTTAACAAGCTCCATGATCTTCTCTTCACCGCCTGCTTCTGCATTGGGTCTTAAAGTTACCCTGAAGTCAAGCCCTGCACTGTCAAGCTCTTCTTTAAACTTTTGCATCGAAAGTGTAGAAGGATGCGAAGGGCCGTAGAATCCTGCATAAACAATACGGTAGGTTTTAGCTTCCACCTGACTTAAGGGCAGTGCCGCGGCAACTGCCAGGGTAGAACAGAGTACTGCAAACTTTTTCATAAAAACACCCTTGTTTAAAAGTTCAAAATTGTCGTAAGCCACAACTCACGACATAA
>CAYNSI010000041.1:0-13239 GCA_964399665.1 uncultured Enterobacterales bacterium
CAGGAGCGTTTTGCAGCTGCAAAGGTACTTTGCATGGAGAATAACATGCTCAATTACAAACCGAATCTGTCCATGCTTATGGATCTTTATCAGCTTACCATGAACAACAGTCATTTCCTGGACGGGACGGGCAAAAGGCTTGCAACCTATGATGTTTTTTACCGCAACAATCCTGATAATGCCGGATTTGCAATCTTTGCAGGCTTGGAACAGGTTTTGGATTATTTGGAAAATCTGCAATTTGAGGTGCAAGATCTTAATTATCTTGAATCCTTAAAGCTTTTTGCGCCTCAATTTCTTGATTACCTGAAAGATTTTCACTTCAAAGGCAGTGTAAAAGCCCTTCCTGAAGGTTCTGTTATCTACCCTAATGAGCCGATAATGACCATAACGGCGCCGCTTTTGGATGCCGTGATTATAGAAGCTGCCATATTAAATGAGATCAATCATCAGTCTCTTATTGCCACTAAAACCCAGCGTATGGTAAGGGCAGCCTCAGGACGACTGGTGGCCGATTTTGGAGCCAGAAGGGCTCATAATGCGGATGCGGCCGTTTTCGGTGCCAGGGCAGCTTACATTGGAGGAGCCTGCGGGACTTCCACGGTATTGGCAGGACAGCTTTTTAATATCCCGGTAACAGGCACCATGGCTCACAGCTTTGTCATGGCTCATGACAGCGAGTATGAGGCCTTCAGGGCATTTGCTTCATTGTACCCTGACAATGCGGTGCTTTTGGTTGATACCTATGATGTATTACGCTCGGGAATTCCCAATGCTATAAAGGCTGCCCATGAGGTTTTAGAGCCTTTGGGAAAAAGGTTAAAGGGGGTGCGTTTAGATTCTGGAGATCTTGCCTATATTTCCAAGGAAGTTAGAAAGAAGCTTGACTCAGAGGGACTTACCGACTGCAGGATAGTAGTGTCCAACAGTTTGGACGAATACACCATAAGCTCACTTTTAGAGCAGGGAGGACGTATTGACTCCTTTGGTATTGGTGAACGCTTGATAACGGCAAAAAGCGATCCTGTTTTTGGAGCAGTCTACAAGCTGGTTGCCCTAAGCGATAATGAAGTTTTTATCCCTAAGATTAAAGTCTCCGAGGATTTTGCCAAGATCACCAATCCCGGCAAAAAAAGATTATGGCGCATCTACAATGAACACCAGGTAGCCATTGCAGATCTAATTACCACCAATGAAGAAGAGCCTGATCTTACCGTGCCGTACCGCTTTATTGATCCTAAAAAGCCTTGGAAGAATCACTGTTTTATAAACTGCACTGCAAGGCTGTTGCAGCAGAGGGTAATGGCAGACGGCAAACGTATTAAACCATCGCCGTCATTAGATGAGATAAGGGAATTTGTAAAAAGGCAGTTATCCTCTGAGATCTATCCTGAAGAGCAGCGCTTTGATAATCCCCATGTGCACCCTTTGTGCATGAGCCCTGCGTACTATGCCTTAAAGATGGATTTATTAAAAAGGACTCAGAATAACATGCCTCAAGCCTGCTAAAACAGGCTGTAAACGGTACGGCCTGCACTGAAAATCGAACCTCTTTTGGTCAGGCAGGGCGTCTTCAGAAGATTTTTTTCTTATTTTAACCTGCAGTCATCCTGCAGGCTTACCGGGCTTGTGCCATCTTGTATGTCAGCTTAGGATTTTTAACCTTATCTGTAAATGGCAGATGCCCTCCGTCCTATCTTAAATTTCATCAGCAAGATTTGCAGCCTTGCCGGTGTAGTTTTGGGGAGTAAGCTTTAAAAGCTCATCTTCTGCCTCTTTGGGAAGTTTAAGGGTTTTGACAAAAGATACCATGGTATCCTGATTGACATCCTTGCCCCTGGTAAGTTCCTTGAGCTTTTCATAGGGATTTTCTATGCCGTAGCGGCGCATTACGGTCTGGTAGGGTTCTGCCAGGACTTCCCAGTTGTGATTAAGCTCTTCTTTTATATGATGCTCATTGGCCTTAAGCTTTGATATACCCTTTAGGGTAGAGGAAAAAGCCAGGATGGTGTAGCCTATGGCAACTCCTAAATTTCTTAAAACGGTCGAATCGGTAAGATCCCTTTGAAATCTTGAAATGGGAAGCTTTTGTGACAGATGGTCCAAAAGGGCATTGGCAAGTCCCAAGTTGCCTTCTGAGTTTTCAAAGTCAATGGGGTTTACCTTATGGGGCATGGTCGAAGATCCTATTTCTCCTGCTATGGTTTTTTGGGAAAAGATCCCATAGGAAATATAGCCCCAGATATCCCGGTCAAAGTCTATTACTATGGTATTAAAACGTCTTAGGGCATCAAAAAACTCGGCCATATAATCGTGAGGCTCTATCTGGGTGGTATAGGGATTGAAGGTAAGCCCCAGATCTTCTTCAAAGGCTTTGGAAAATTTCTGCCAGTTAATATCAGGATAGGCACTTAGGTGGGCATTGTAATTGCCGACAGCACCGTTCATCTTTCCAAGGATTTTAACTTTCTCAAACTGCTCTTTCTGCCTTCTTAGCCTGTAGACCACATTGGCCATTTCCTTGCCTAAAGTGGTAGGGGAGGCAGGCTGCCCGTGGGTGCGCGAGAGCATTGGCAGATGGGCATATTCATGGGCAAGGGCTGCAATCTTGTCGATAAGATTGTCCATAAAAGGGAGCACAACTTCTTCTCTTGCCGTTTTTAACATCAGGGCATGGGCATTGTTATTGATGTCTTCTGATGTGCAGGCAAAATGGATAAATTCTGTAATCTTTTGAAGCTCGGGGCATGATTTTACTCTGTCCTTTAAAAAGTACTCTACAGCCTTTACATCATGATTGGTAACCTTCTCACGGTTTTTTATATCCAAGGCATCTTCAGGGGAAAAGTTTTTGATAAGGTTTTCGATAAAGTTAAGGGCTTGTGCAGAAAGCTGAGGTACTTCTTTGATTTCTTCACAAAAAGACAGATGCTTAAGCCAGGTAAGTTCCACCTGTACTCTAAAGCGCATCAGACCGAACTCTGAAAAGATAGAACGAAGCGCAGATGTTTTCGTTTCATAGCGGCCGTCAAGGGGGCAGATGGCAGTAAGGGGTGACAGGAGCATAACGATACCTCTAATTTATGAAGCCCTGCTGCGGGCACATTCTAAAATTGCCTTGCGGCGGAAGATTAAATACCTGCGTCTGCCGCCTACCTGACGCCAGAGTACTGCAGCGCGGATCCCGGAGAGCAAAAGGGCTCTTATCATTTCCTGGTTTTCAGACTGGGTAAGATGAGTCTGTTCGCCATAGATAATAAGGCGGGGGAAATTGTTGCTGATAATACTTTCGTAGAGATTGGAAAAATCTTTGATACAGTCAGGATCCAGGACATGATCAGGATTGCCCTTTTCAAAATCATCGTAACGGTCGAGCATAACATCCCTTAATTTGTCAATTTGCCCGCCTAAATGATTAAAAATCTTGTCATTACGCTCAATTACCTGCTCAAGTCCCATGATCTTAAAAACCATTTTAGCAATCTCAATGGTATCTGCAGACTTGTCAGCAACCGAGCTGCTCATGGAGTCGACAATGAGCTTGAATCCTGTCTGTAAATCATTGGGACGGTAAATATCATCTATGCTGTCAGGATTGGTAATAACAAGACTTCTTATCAAGGCTGCGGTGGCATATGGGTCAACATAGCCTGTGCGCGCCACCCGGTTAATCTGGGAGCAGGCCTGATAAATGGCAGCCAGGGCAATGGTTTCCGATCTGATATCAGCCATTTTTCCTCCTTATTTGACAGCTTTGTCAATAACAGCCCCGCCAAGACACAAGGGCCCGTCATAAAATACTACCGACTGCCCCGGGGCAACAGCAGGAACTGGTTTATCAAACATTACCTTAAGACAGGTGGTGTCATGGCTGGAGCAGTCAGGAACTTTTGCCATGCTGCCTTCCAGCACCTTTTCCCCGTTAAGATTGCCTGAAGTATCGCAGCCTAAGTCGGCGTCAGCGTCTTCTTTGACAACTTCAGTTACCGTGCAGGGGAGATCCTGCTGGCGGTAGCGGATCTTACAGGTAAGTTTTACAGGATATGAAGGCTCTTTTGCAATAAAGCTTCTTTTTACGGCAAAAAGTCCCGTTGCATGTAAAACATCACTGCTGCGGCCCTGGGCTGCAATCAGCCTGTTATTTATCACATCCTTTTCGGCAACATACCAGGGCTCACCGGTGCCGTCGCTGCGCCCGCCGATATGAAGCCCCTTTCTCTGGCCGATGGTATAGTACATGATCCCTTCATGTTCTCCTATTACGGTACCATCTTTAGTTACGATCTCACCTTTTTGTGCCGGAAGATAATTTTTTAAAAATTCTTTAAACCTCTTTTCTCCTATAAAGCAGATCCCCGTGGAGTCCTTCTTATCTGCAGTAACAAGACCCAAAGAGGCGGCTTTTTGTCTTACTTGTCTTTTATGAAGACTGCCGACGGGAAACAGGACTCTGGCAAGAACATCACCGTCTATGGCATAAAGAAAATAACTCTGATCTTTGTTTTCATCGGCAGAACGCATTAGATAGGTCAAGCCGTCATCAGAGTGAAAGGAGCGGGTGGCATAATGTCCTGTGGCAATAAAGTCAGCCTTAAGATAATTGACAGCATAGTCAAAAAAGGCTTTGAATTTTATTTCCTTATTGCAAAGAACATCAGGATTTGGAGTTCTTCCTGCCCGGTATTCGGATAAAAAATTTTCAAAAACGCGATCCCAATATTCTGCAGCAAAATTGATGGTTTTAAGCTCAATGCCCAGTTTGTCACAGACTTTTTGCGCATCTTCACGGTCTTTTGCCGCGGCACAGTAAGAGTCGGTATCATCCTCCTCCCAGTTTTTCATAAAAAGGGCGGTAACCTCAAGTCCGTGTTGTTTTAAGATGGCCGCGCTGACTGACGAGTCCACCCCGCCTGACAGACCCAGGACCACTTTGGCTCCTTTAAGCTCATCCCAGGGGATTTCATTGTTAAGCTTCAAGTCAAGGCTCCAGATAGGTGATCGCCGACAGGGGCAGTCTTATGCCCTTAAAATAATCATCAAGACACATTCCTACCAGGCGGGTGCGCCAGTTTCCCTTTTTGGCAAAAATCTCATCACGGCTGTACCAGCGCACCGCCAGGATCTCCCCGTCAGGATCTTTGGGGGTAAAAACATCGGGGATCTTGCCTGCAATTTTTGCTTCAAAGCAGAAACGGTATATTGTTTCGTAGTCTTTTACGTAATCGTAGATCCCAATTAGGGAGGCAAGCTCAACGGCACATCCAGTTTCCTCGCTGCCCTCCCTTATGGCAGCCCTTAAAATGCCTTCTTTTGCATCTATGTGACCTGCAGGCATGCCGAAGACCACCCTGCCTTCTTCATCATATTCTTCAACCATGAGGATCTGCCCTTGGTGTTCGATAATAAGGGCAACAGTGGCATTCGGCTTAAAACGACCCATTAAGACTTTAACCTTTTGTAAATTAACGGCGTAATGATTGTAAATCAAAATAATCAGCGTATTTTAGCCTAAAATTAACATCATTAATAAGTCCTGCAGCAGAGTGCATCAGTATTGCCTGTGGTTTTTCAACAGGGGGCTTAAAAAAACATCGCAGGGCTGTTTAAAAAGTTAAGCCTTTTTACGTTAGAGAGAAGAATTTATGACATTCAAAAGCAAGGTGGCAGTTCCTTCCTTTGGTGAGGCAGTTTCCTATGATGAACAGGGGAAAATCATTGTTCCTGATAATCCTGTGATTCTCTTTATAAGGGGGGATGGCATAGGAAAGGATATTACTCCTGTCATGCTTGAAGTGGTGGATGCGGCAGTAACCCGTGCCTATGGCACCAAACGCAGGATAAGCTGGCTTGAGATTTTTGCAGGAGAGCGCAGTACTGAAGTTTATGGTGAGGGGGTCTGGCTTCCCGATGAAACTTTGGAGTTTATTAAAAAGTATCACATTGCCATCAAAGGGCCTTTGACCACTCCTGTAGGCGGGGGGATTAGAAGCATTAATGTAACTTTGCGGCAAACTTTAGATCTTTATGTATGCCTAAGACCAGTACGTTATTTTAAGGGAGTTCCTTCCCCGGTACTGCACCCTGAGCTTATTGATACTGTGATATTCCGTGAAAACACCGAGGATATTTATGCCGGGATTGAGTGGGCTGCAGATACTCCTGAGGCTTCCAAGGTCATAGACTTTATTGAAAACACCATGGGGATCCATAAGATCCGTTTTAAGGAGCACTGCGGCATCGGCATCAAACCTGTTTCAAGGCAGGGTTCAGAACGCCTCATAGGTGCTGCCATTGATTATGCTATTACACACGACAGGAAGTCGGTTACCATAGTTCACAAGGGTAATATTATGAAATTTACGGAAGGTGCCTTTAAAAACTATGGTTACGAACTTGCCAAAAGTAAATACGGCGCCACAATCGATGCCGGCGGGACGGTGACCCTTAAAAACCCTAAAACGGGTCGAGCCATAGTGATAAAGGATGTCATAGCAGATGCTTTCTTCCAGAATATCCTGCTGTATCCTGCTGACTATGACGTAATAGCAGCCTGTAACTTAAACGGGGATTATATTTCAGACGCCCTGGCAGCTCAGGTAGGCGGCATAGGTATTGCTCCTGGTGCCAATATAGGATCTGACTGTGCTATTTTTGAGGCAACCCATGGCACAGCTCCTAATCTTGCAGGAAAAGGCATTGCCAACCCCGGATCTATTATTCTTTCAGCTGAAATGATGCTAAGACATCTAGGATGGCATGAGGCTGCAGGTCTTATCATCAAGGCGATGGAAAAGGCGGTGTTAAACAAAAAGGTAACTGGTGATTTTGCAGCTCATATGGAAGGTGCGGTCACTTTGAGTACTAAAGAGTTTGCAGGTGAACTTATCGCCAATCTTTAAGCTTTAAGGCAGCAATTATGGGGAGTGCCCTGTCTGCTGCCTTTTGGTAACTTAAGTTTGCCTCTTGCAGGAAATTAGTTGGAACTTGATTTTTAGGGTAGCTGAAAAAGCCTTTGGAAGGGGGCGGACTGCTGTCCAGGACCCAGACAAGAACGCAGTTCAAGCCCGCAGGGACTAAACCGTTCGCAGTTGGGCACGAAGTGGCAGGGGCCGCAGGCCCAAAGCCCCTTGACAGCAGAGAGACCACAATATGATGGGGCTAAAAGTTTGAATTTTGGTTTCCAACCAATTGCTAGCAAGCCCCATTTTTATTTTGATGCTTCAGGCTTTTTGGGTAAAAGAGAGTATACTTATGGGGCTTTTTTAAGGAGCCTTGAAGTTAAAGGCTTTTTTGTTGTTTTTGTTGGATTGTGTATTACCTGGATAAGGTGCATTGTCAGTACCGTATAAGGTTTTTATTATGCCCAAAGTCACCCTGCCTGACGGTTCCGTCAAAGAGTTTGAAAAACCAGTTTCCATTTATGAAGTTGCAGCTGCCATAGGCCCGGGACTTGCCCGCAATTGTGTCGCAGGCTGTATAGATGATGTCCCTCACGATGCCTGTGATCTTATCAGTCATGATGCCAGGGTTACCATCATCACCCCCAAAGATGATCTTGGCATTGAGGTTATCCGTCACTCCTGTGCCCATCTTTTGGGTCATGCCATAAAGGAATTGTGGCCGGAAACCAAGATGGCAATAGGCCCTGTAATAGATAAGGGCTTTTATTATGATGTGGATCTTGACCATAAGCTTACCTTAGAAGATCTTGAGGCTTTGGACAAGCGCATGCATGAGCTTGCCAAAACAGACTATCAGGTGGTAAAGGAGGTGGTTGACTGGGACGGGGCCTATCAGGTCTTTGATAAGCGCAATGAGCCTTATAAGAAGCTTATTCTTGAGGAAAACATTGATAAAAGCGATCATCCAGCCCTTTATCACCACCTGGAGTATACCGACATGTGCCGCGGACCCCATGTGCCTCACATGTCCTTTTGCAGCAACTTTAAGCTTACCCACTTTGCAGGAGCTTATTGGCGCGGTGATTCAAAAAATAAGATGCTGCAGCGCATTTACGGTACCGCATGGGCTACCAAAGAAGAGCTGGCTTCTTATTTAAAGAAGCGTGAGGAGGCTGCAAAACGCGATCATAGGGTTATCGGCAGGAAGCTTGACTTATTCCACTTTCAGCCCGAGGCCCCCGGTATGGCCTTCTGGCATCACGACGGCTGGACTGTTTATCGTGAAATAGAAAGTTTTATGCGCAGAATGCTCAATAAGTATCACTACATTGAGGTTAAGACTCCGCAGATCATGGACAGGGTACTCTGGGAGCGGTCAGGGCACTGGGATAAGTATCAGGAAAATATGTTCACGACCGCCTCAGAAAACCGTGACTATGCCATAAAGCCCATGAACTGCCCCGGGGCGGTGCAGATCTTCAACAGCCGTACCAGATCTTACCGCGATCTTCCCATCCGCATGGCCGAGTTTGGCAGCTGCCACAGAAATGAACCGTCAGGATCATTGCATGGCCTTTTAAGGGTGCGCGCCTTTGAACAGGATGATGCCCATATTTTCTGCACCGAAGATCAGATCATGGCTGAGGTTTCTGACTGCATTGCCATGGTATATGAGATCTATGGCGCTTTTGGGTTTAATAAAATTGAAATTAAGCTGTCAACCCGTCCTCCAAAGCGTATCGGCTCAGATGAGATCTGGGATAAGGCTGAAGAGGACTTAAAAAAGGCTCTTGAAGAGAATCATATTGAATATGAAATTCAACCCGGGGAGGGCGCCTTCTACGGTCCTAAAATTGAGTTTACCCTGCATGATTCCCTGGACAGGGCCTGGCAGTGCGGTACGGTACAACTTGATTTTTCCCTGCCTGAGCGCCTGGGAGCTCATTATATAGGGGAAGATAATCAGGAACACACACCTGTTATGATTCACAGGGCCATTTTAGGTTCCATAGAACGCTTTTTGGGCATGCTCACAGAAGAATTTGCAGGGGCTTTCCCCACCTGGCTTGCTCCCGTGCAGGCTGTGGTCATGAGTATCTCCGAGCATCAGCACGACTATGTCCTTGAGGTTGCCAAAAAGCTTGAGGATGAAGGGATCAGGGTAAAAACTGATTTGCGAAGCGATAAGATAGGCTATAAGGTTCGTGAACACACCATGATGCGGATCCCTTACATGCTCGTCTGCGGCAATAATGAGGCCCAGAGCGGTAAGGTTGCTCTGCGCACCAGAAAGGGCAGGGATTTGGGAGCCGTGGCAGTTGAAGACTTGATCAAGATGATTAAATCTGATATCGTATCGCGCAATCTTGCCCCTGTAGAGGAGCTTGGTTAGTACTGTTCTTTGTGATTAATCTTGTACTTAAATGAGGAGTTAGCGATTAACAATACCAGAAAAAACGGGAAATTGCCGCTGCGCAACCGGATCAATGGAGACATTAGATGCAATGAAGTGCGTCTTTTGGGTGAGGATAATGAGTTAATCGGTGTAATGCCTACGGCAGATGCTTTGCGTATGGCAGAGGATGCCGGGGTGGATCTGGTGGAAATCAGCCCCAATGCTGAGCCTCCAGTGTGCCGCCTCATTGAGTATGGGAAGTATCTCTACGAGAAGAGCAAAGATCAGAAGAAGAAAAAACAAAAGGTTGTCCAGGTCAAGGAAATCAAATTCCGTCCCGGCACCGATGAAGGCGATTATCAGGTGAAACTGCGCAACCTGGTACGTTTTCTTGAAGAAGGCAACAAGGCCAAGGTCACGCTGCGTTTTCGCGGGCGTGAAATGGCGCATCAGCAGCTGGGTCTTGATGTCTTAAAACGCGTAGAAAATGATCTATGTGTAGAAAAGGGCATTGCCACAGTTGAGTCGGCCTCCCGCGTGGAAGGAAGACAGGCGACCATGGTTTTGGCCCCTAAGAAAAAGCAGTAGAAGACAGGGTTACAAGTCCGAAAGGCCCCTTAATCACATTAAATAATAATGCGGAGTTATTAACATGGCTTCAAAAGTCAAGGTCAAAATGAAGACCGATAAGGGCGTTGCCAAGCGCTTTAAAAAGACTGGCAGCGGTCATTACAAATGCCGCCATCAAAACCTGCGGCACATCCTTACCAAGAAAACCCGCAAGCGCAAGCGTATGCTGGGTAAAATGATTTATGTTCACACTTCAAATCTGCGTGCAATTATGCGCCAGCTGCCGTATGCATAAGGGGAGGATGAGAAATGGCCAGAGTTAAGCGCGGCGTTACCGCTCACGCCCGTCACAAGAAGGTTTTAAAAGCCGCCCGCGGCTATTATGGCGCCAGATCACGTGCCTATCGCGTTGCCGTACAGGCCGTTACCAAGGCAGGCCAGTATGCCTATCGTGATCGCAGGCAGAAAAAGCGTCAGTTCAGGGAGCTGTGGATTGTTCGTATCAATGCGGCAGCCCGTCAGCATGATATGAGCTATTCAAGGTTTATGTGCGGCTTAAAGAAGGCCGGCATTGAGATCGATCGCAAAATCCTCTCGGAAATTGCTATAACCGATCAGGCAGCTTTCAAGCATATTGTTGATAAGGTGCGTGCTGCCCTGGAAGCATAAGCTAAAAAAACGGATCTTATCAGCCCCGCCGTGCGACAGCTTGTGCGGGGCTTTGAGTTTTTAAGAGGGGCAGCAGGTTGAATTTACCTGCTTAAAACTTAATCTCAGGCCTGCGGCCTTAAGTGAGGGGCTTTTAACTTGCCTTCCTTTCCTTTTCTCCATCCTTTCGGTTTTTTACATTCTGCTTTTTCTCATAGCTTTTACCTGGCGGACGGTCTTGCCCACATAGATCTGCCTTGGGCGGCCTATTCTTGATTCCGGCATTTCCTGCATTTCAATCCAGTGGGTGATCCAGCCTACGGTACGTGCCAAGGCAAAAATCACCGTAAACATCGAGGTGGGAATGCCTATGGCATTCAGGATGATCCCTGAGTAAAAGTCTACATTGGGGTAGAGATTGCGCTTTATAAAGTATTCATCGGAAAGGGCAATTTTTTCAAGTTCTGTTGCCACATCCAAAATGGGATGATTTTCAATGTGCAATTCATTTAATACTTCATGGCAGGTCTCCCTCATTACCACAGCGCGGGGATCGTATGCCTTATAGACCCTGTGACCGAATCCTGACAGGCGGAAGGGATCGTTTTTATCCTTTGCCCTTGCGATAAATTCGGGGATCCTGTCCGTGGTTCCTATTTGTTCCAGCATTCTAAGGCAGGCTTCATTTGCACCCCCATGGGCAGGCCCCCACAGAGAGGCAATGCCAGCTGCGATACAGGCATAGGGATTAGCCCCTGATGAACCTGCCAGGCGTACTGATGAGGTGGAGGCATTCTGCTCATGGTCCGCATGAAGGGTAAAGATCCTGTCCATGGCGCGCTCTATTACCGGATTTACCTGATATTCCTCGCAGGGGGTGGAAAACATCATATGCAGAAAATTTCCGGCATATGAGAGCTTATTTTGGGGATAGACGTAAGGCTGTCCAATGGAATATTTATAGGACATGGCAGCCAGGGTAGGGATTTTTGCAATAAGACGGACGGCGGTTTTTTCGCGGTGCTCGGGATCGTAAATATCAAGATCATCATGATAGAAGGCCGATAAGGCTCCTGCAATTCCGCACATAATGGCCATAGGATGCGAGTCACGACGAAAGGCCTGGAACAGCGAGTGCATCTGCTCGTGAATTAGGGTGTGATGTTTAACCTCGTATTCAAAATCCTGATACTGCGCGTAAGTTGGCAGCTCTCCTTTTAAAAGAAGATAGCATACCTGAAGAAAATTGCATTTGGTTGCAAGCTGATCAATAGGATAACCGCGGTAGAGGAGGATCCCTTTTTTACCGTCAATGAAGGTTACCCTGGAGCTGCATGCTGCGGTTGAGACAAAGCCCGGGTCATAGGTAAAAAATCCTTGTTTTCCCAGTGCTCTGATATCAATAACAAAAGGCCCCATGGTTCCTTTCATTATGGGTAATTCAATGGGCTCCTGCCCCGGGATGCTTAAGGTGGCATAATTTTCAACGGTTGGAGATACTTCATGCATTGCTTTGCTCCCCTTGCTTTTTTTAAGCTGTTTTTAATCCTCAATTTTATAGCGTAAGATTACTATAAAAATAGTAAATTTGATGTTTTCTTAATAAAAAGTTTTTTCTTTTTGGACAGAAATGCACTCATAAAGTGTGACATAAATCACAATTCTTTGGAAGAGTTTTTGTGGTGTATTTAGGTTATTTGCAGTTTTATTGGTGATTAAATAATGAAATTTCAGTATGTTAATCAAAATTGCAGGTTTTAACTCTTAAGTGGCGGCAAAATAAATTTGTAATTTGCACTAAAAAAATTAACAAGGGCACAAACATTTAAAACATGGTGCTTATAAATTTTTATTCCCTTAAAGTTTATGGCCGTTTTTTTAAAGAAACCAAGAAAGTGTAATGTTTCAGCAACATAAATGTAATGCTTAGGACACAATGCCAAGCTTAAGATTCCTCGTTTGGTCTTAAGAACCTGGCCTGTTGGGAAGCCCCAGGTTTTCCACAAGTGGCATTCCTTAAATACAGGAAATGGTAAAATTAATGAAAACATAGACTATGGTTCTGATATTTGTAAGATTTCTAATTCCATAAATGCAGAATTGAGGTAAACAATACGGATGCATGTTAAGGTTGTGTCATGAAAAGTTACTCCTATCTTACTGAAAAGTGGCAGTTATCGGGCATTGAATCTGGGGACACCGTATTGGTTCACAGCAATGTGACAAGAACGCTTCTTGAGGCATGGAAACTTAAAATCAGGCTGCGCCCTGAAGATATAGTGCTAAGTTTTCTTGATGCAGTAGGATCTGAAGGTACTGTACTGTTTCCTCTTTTTAATTTTGGTTTTGCACAGGGACTGCCTTTTGATCTGCGTACCACGCCATCGCAGATGGGAGCCATGACAAATGCCGCAAGAATAATGAAAGGAACGGTAAGAACGGGGCATCCTATCTATTCTTTTGCAGTTTTGGGTGCCGGCAAAGATAAGTTTGAGGGTATTGATAATGTAAGCGGGTATGCCCAGGACTCTCCTTTTGGCATATTAAGGGAGCTTAACGGTAAAATTGCCTCATTGGATCTTTCCGACCGTCAATGCATGACTTTTTATCATCATATTGAAGAGTGCTGTCAGGTTGATTACCGCTATTTTAAGGATTTTACCGGAGAGTATACGGATCTTGAGGGAAAGACTACTTTAAAAACATATAAACTTTTTGTACGTG
>CAYNSI010000042.1:0-12974 GCA_964399665.1 uncultured Enterobacterales bacterium
AGAAACTGCACAAGGGTCCACTATGTAGGAATTAAGCTTATTAAAAGCTGCCATGCCGGTTAAACGGTCAGCTTCCATTCTGACAGGATAGCCTATGTCAATAAGTCTCTGACAGCCATCTTTGGAAATGTAGTAAGCAACAGCACCATCAGAGCGCCTTCTTCTGTTCAAAAACCAATTTAACCCCGGAACTCCTGCCTTAAAATATTTGCCCGAATAATCGGATGTTGCTATGTTATGTCTTGGAACGAACCATCCCTGCCTAAGTCCTCTGTGGGCATGAGAATGAAAATTAATAAGCTGAACGCCTTTTTGTTTTTCCAATATAGCTTCAGCAAGTTTTACTATATTGCAATGCAAAACTGCATCATCCTCACAAATTACCCCCCCGGACGGACATTCATCCAAAATCTTTTGATAGACCATAAGATGACTTAACGCAGCTCCAAGCTCTCCGTCTGTAAGCTTTCCTTTAATAGAAGTTTTTGAAAACCTGTTGTTTACAATTTCAAAGCATTCTTCATTGTAAATTCTAGGATCTTGCTCTCTGTTAAGTTCACTTCCTTTTACAGCCTGAAAAATTTCATATTCTATGCCGTATTTTGAAAGTGACTTTTCAATGCTGTCTCTTCTATCTTTTGACTCAGGCAGATTAATTACAAAAACTTTCATGATGTTCTTTCCGCCAGTTTTAACGCTGCATTTTCTTAACAACATCAAGAGCCATTTGTGCAGCCTCCTGTTCGGCCCTTCTTCTTGATGAGCCCCTGCCCTTGAACACCTGCTTAATACCGTCAACTTTAACAGAAACAAAAAAGGTTTGATTGTTATCAGAGCCTGCAATCTTATCTATGGTATAGGAAGGCAGCGGTCGGTGTTCTGCCTGGAGCAGCTCCTGCAGGGCAGATTTGGGATCTTTTTGATTTACATTGGGACTTATGGTCTTTAGCCGGCCTTCAAACCAGCGCAGTACCACCTGTTTTACGATATCATAATTTTCCCCGGTATCAAGGAACATGGCACCTATAATGGATTCTACGGCATCTGCAAGCAAAGAATCCCGCCTTGCCCCGCCTGATTTCATTTCCCCGGGACCTAACCTTAGGCAGTCTCCCAATGAAAACCCTCTTGCAATTTCAGCCAAAGTGGTTTCCCTGACCAAAGAAGATCTCATCCTGGTAAGATCGCCTTCCGGGCAGTTGGGGAACAAATCAAAAAGCTTTTTGGCAATCACCATTCCCAAAATTGAATCACCAAGATACTCAAGCCTTTCATTATGTTCAGGACCAAAACTTCTGTGGGTAAGGGCAAGCACAAGATAATCAATATTTTGAAAGGCAAAGCCTATCTTCTGCTCCAAAGCCTGCAGCTTGAACAGATGGGATGCTTCACTCATTGGATGCCTCCAATGCGTTCAAAACGTATCCGCGAGGGGACCCAGGAGGGCAGCACGGAATCGGAGCTGTTATCAAATTCCAGGGAAAGCCAGATCCCCACAGTTTTGCCTATAACATAATCCATGGGCACAAACCCCCAGAAGCGGCTGTCCCTGCTGTTATCCCTGTTGTCCCCAAGAACAAAGTAATGGTCCTCAGGTACTATCCAGGTACCCGTCATCCTGCCGCTGTCACGATAATAGTATTGGGAAAAATCAGGTGCCAGAGGATTTACCATGATTTCATGATGCACCCCGTCAAGGTTCTCATCGTAAATCAGATACTTTTCAAAGGCAGTAAAGCTCTCTTCAGTATAAGTGCCCTTTTGCGTCAGCTCATAGGCTTTTGGCGCCTCACTGCCATGCCTTACATAAACTCTCTTATTAGCATAGGTAATTTCATCCCCGGGAAGTCCTATTACCCTTTTTATGTAATCGGTTGCAGGATCTTCTGGGTACTTAAAGACTATGACATCCCCAAGCATAGGAGTCCCCGTATTAATCCATATTTCATTAGTAAGGGGATTTCTAATTCCCATGGAATATTTGGTAACTGCTATAAAATCTCCGGCAAAAAGAGTCGGCATCATGGAGCCTGAGGGGATCCTAAAAGGCTCAATGACAAAAGAGCGGATAACAAAGACTATCAGCACGATGGGAAACAAAGATCCAAGCTGTCCTAAAAATCCTGAAGGCTCCATTAACTCTTTGCGGCGCTTTTTATCAAAAGTAGGATCTGATGCCTCAAGCGCTTCACAATTTTTAAGCCGCAAAGGTCTTTTAAATTTAAAATCGTACAGCCATAAAACACCGGTTATGAATAGCGCGGTCACTAAAATTAAGGCAAACATATTCATGGCTTTTAATCCTTTCCAACCTTCAGGACAGCTAAAAATGCCTCCTGCGGCACTTCAACCCTGCCAAACTGCTTCATTCTCTTCTTACCGGCTTTTTGTTTTTCCAAAAGTTTACGTTTTCTGGTAATGTCGCCGCCATAGCATTTTGCAAGCACGTCCTTTCTTAGAGCTTTGACAGTAGATCTTGCGATGATCTGTGCGCCAATGGCTGCCTGAATGGCAATATCAAACATTTGTCTTGGGATAAGCTCCTTCATTTTGGCAACAAGTGCCCTGCCCTTTGCCAATGCCGTGGAGCGGTGCAGTATTACTGCCAGGGCATCCACCCTTTCCCCTGCAATAAGAATATCCACTCTTACCAAATCAGAGCACTCAAAACGCTTAAACCCATAATCCAAAGAGGCATACCCCCGGGATACTGACTTTAGTCTGTCAAAAAAATCCAGTACCACCTCAGACATCGGCAGTTCATAGGTTAAAGCCACCTGATCTCCGTGATACACCATGTTAGTCTGCACCCCGCGTTTTTCCTGACACAATGTTATTACCGCACCAACATAATTTGCTGGCATAAGCATGCGGCACTCTGCAACAGGCTCCCTGATCTCTTTGATATTGCTTACAGGTGGCAGGGCAGCGGGACTGTCAATTTTAATTACCTCACCTGAAGTCTGTACTATTTCATAGACAACCGTAGGGGCTGTTGTTATAAGGTTAAGGCCGTACTCACGCTCCAGCCTTTCCTGAATGATCTCCATGTGCAGCATCCCCAAAAAGCCGCACCTGAAACCAAAACCTAAGGCCGTTGAATTTTCAGGCTCAAAAAAAAGCGAGGCATCATTGAGTGAGAGTTTATCCAGGGCATCACGAAAAATATTGTAATCTTCAGTATCAACCGGGAACATGCCGGCATATACCTGTGGGCTTGCCTTTTTAAACCCAGGAAGCGGTTCATTGGAGCCGTTTTTGGCATGGGTTATCGTGTCACCTACCGGGGCTCCGTGCACAGTCTTGATGCCGCAGACCATCCAGCCTACTTCACCGCAGTTTAATACGGGAACATCCACTCTTTTGGGAGTTGAGATACCAAGGCGCTCCACATCAAAGCTCATGCCGGTTGACATCACCTTGATTTTATCGCCCTTTTGCAAGGTGCCGTTTTTAACGCGCACTAAGGATACCACCCCAAGATAGTCATCAAAGTACGAATCAATGATCAAAGCCTGCAGGGGGGCTTTTGGATCGCCTTTGGGAGGTTTAATATCACGAATCAGGCGCTCTATTACATCAACAATGCCAACTCCGGTCTTGGCACTGCAGCGGCAGGCATCATGGGCCTCAATACCGATAATATCCTCGATTTCATCAATAACTTTTTCAGGATCGGCAGCAGGCAGGTCTATTTTGTTGAGAACAGGAATCACCTCAAGATTAAGATCTATTGCCTGATAGCAGTTGGCAAGAGTCTGAGCTTCCACTCCTTGTCCTGCATCTACTACCAGTAAGGCTCCTTCACAGGCAAAAAGAGATCTTGAGACCTCATAGGAAAAGTCAACATGCCCTGGGGTATCGATAAAATTAAGCTCATAGGTTCTGCCGTCTTTGGCCTGATATTTTAAGGTTACTGCCTGAGCTTTGATAGTTATGCCGCGCTCTCTTTCAATGTCCATGGAATCGAGAACCTGGGCCTGCATTTCCCGGTCGCTTAACCCGCCGCAGTGCTGAATAAAGCGATCTGACAGAGTGGACTTGCCATGGTCAATGTGCGCGATAATTGAAAAGTTACGAACCAGAGTTTGATCAAAAGCTTGCGGCATGAAGTTACCTGATGACTGACTTATCGATATCCTGCAATAAAAGGCGCTTATAAGATCTTTATTTATCAGGTGCAAATTGTAGCAAGTTGGCGCTGTTCTTCAAAGCGCGGCGGCAAAAATATCACCGCTTAACGCACCGACTGGAGCACGTATTCTGCAAATTTAAGGGGCACTTCCCCAACTACTGAGTATTCCTGAAGTAAGCCTGATTTGCGGTAAACGCTCAAAGCCCCGTCATTTAAGGCAGGAAACATCACGGAAGTTTTGTCATTGCGGTATACCCGAAATGAAGTAAGGCCGTCAGTGTAAGTTTGAAACTCAGATACAACATCCTGAACCTGAAGCTGACCCCTGTCTGAAAGCTTAAAGTCCCTGGGAATGGTAAGCTCAGGCCAGGGAGCTGCATATGAAGGCAGAATCTTCTCTTCTGCCTTGTAATTGTCAAAGTCAGTCTCATCTATGGGGAAAGGATTTTGATGAGTCTCAAGCGGCAGGCTCCCAAGCACCGTCATTTTAGAGCTTATAGCCCCCTCAGGAGTTACCACGGTGAGCTCAACCGGCATCTTGGTACTGTCATCCATGGCAATAATGTAGTTGTAGCGGATATTGTCGTCTGCAACCAGTCTCAGCAGGGTAACGCGGCGCCCTGCAAGACGGGTTCTTCCCGTCAGTATGCATGAATAACCCGGAAAATCCCTATCTTTTTCAAAAAGCTTGTGCCAAATCAGGGTAGGATGCCAGGTTATCGCACCTGTAAGACCCCTGTCATGGTTATAGTCAAAACCAGCGCTGCCCCTTAGGGCATAGCCTCTGATTTCACCGTTTAGATGCTGCAGGACATCAGTGTCTCCTGCATGAAAAATACTATAGGGAATAACTGCAGAAGGGTCGGCTCTTACCACGGTAAGCTGAGCCCTTGATTTAGAGTAAGTGTCCCTTAGTTCGTCAAATGCCGCAAGACAGGCATCATTTTGGGCATACGCAAGAGGGAATGCTGACAATAACAGCATCGATAAACTCAATAAACCCGGGAGGGCAGACAGCTTTTTCATCAAAGCGTTTTAAAGCCTAGCGGTTTTCACCGGCACCCAAAACATAGCCCCTAAGATAAATATTGATCCTCTCAAGCTCTTTTTCCCGCATCAGCTGCACAGCCTGCATATTGTCAGATCTGCCCCCCTGCGAGGATCGCAGGCTGTCGTTGTCGTCAAACTGATTGAGTCTTACTACAGTTTCCCTATTGTCATTTTGATAGCTTGCAAGATTAATTCCCCCCACAGGCCTTACCATGGTGGTGTCGGCTGCAGGCTCAACAAAACTGCCTAACGAGCTTGCATTGTATATCTGCCATCCTAAGACGGTTACTGCGGCAATTGCGGCAGCAGCTGCGGTATTGTACGCCATGCTGACAATACGGCGTACTGACAGGACATGCTTTATTGCAGACTTAAGGCTGACCTTTTGCTGCTCTTCATCCATTGCTTGAGCATCTATGGCGGCAACATGAGAAGCAACCGCATCTGCAAAGGAGGTATCTGTTTTTGCTATCGTCTCATTGCGAAGAACAGCTCCAATTAAGGACCAATTCTGCATATGAGCGCGGGCCTGCCTTAATTTATCAGGCTCAATTCTGCCTCGGGGCAGTTCCTCCCCGTCATAGAATGCGGACATGCTTTCTAAGAATTGGTCTTTGTCAGCTGCGTTCCCCATACTGTTCTCCCCAAAGATTGAACATCAGGCTAATCTGTCTCCGGTAAGTTCTGCCATCTGTGCTTCAATAAACTGCCTGGCCCTGAATATTCTGGATCTTACCGTACCAATCGGACTTTTCATCACCAGGGCAATATCCTCATAGGACATTCCCTCAACTTCCCTTAGGGTAACAGCCTGTCTTAAATCCTCCGGCAAAGCCTCAAAAGCTTTTAAGACGGCCTGTCTTAAATCATCTGATTCTAAGATCCTTTCAGGAGAATCCCCGGTGCTTAAAACTCCTTCGGTATCAATGGCTTCAAACTCAGGAGCATCCACATCGACATTATAGCGATGCTTAGCATTTGCTTCCAGGAAGGACTTGGCGCAGTTTACGACAATTCGGTACAGCCAGGTATAAAACAGGCTGTCCCCCCTGAAACCCTTAATGCCGCGGAAGGCTTTAATAAATGCCTCCTGGGCAATATCAGCAGCATCACTGCGGTTATTCACAAACCTATTGGCAATTTCAAGCACCTTGTGCTGATAGCGCAGCACCAGAACGTCGTAGGCTTGTAAATCTCCTTCCTGAACCCGCTTTACCAAAGCGGCATCGGACGACGCTGAATCTTTGTCCCCGCGGGCTCCCATCGTTATCTTTTCCTGATACCTTGTACCCTTTCGACCGGCCCTTTTTCCAAAAGTTCCCAAAACTTAGGCAAAAATCATCTAAATAACCTAATTATGGTAAATCTTAGGGATATTTTGCAGGGAACCTGGCAGCAAATCCCCTTAAGTCATACGTGCAGGATCATGTCCTGGTACAGGTTCAGGGGGAATTTTGCTTTTCTTGTTTAAATGGCTCTTCGTTGCGGCTATTATATACTTTGACTAAATTTTTTATCAAACCGCCGCCCCTTAAGTTAAGAGAACCAAAGAGATAGATAGAGCATGACCTTCATTAAAAAACTGCTGCCTGCAATGCTGGTTCTTTTTCTTATGGTTCTGTTTCTTTGTACAGCTCATGCTGCCTCCGTTAATTTGGAGCAGTTAAGGCAGAAAATCAACCTTGAGTTAGAATCTCTTAACGCAGCTTCCCTTAATGAAGAGGAAAAGAAAGAAAGGCTGCAGTTTTTAAACAATGGGCTTGAAATAATCTCAAAGGCCCAAAATCTTAAAACCCAAAAGGATGAGTTTACAGAAAAGATCTCCTCAGCCTCCCAAGATCTGACCACGCTTAAAGCAGCCTTGGCGCAGGCAAAGACCGCATCTGAAAGTGCTCTTGACATTACCGACACTTCAAAGGACGCACTTTCTTTACTGCTTGAAGAGCTGTCATCCTCCCTGTCAAAAGCCCGGAATGAACTTAATGAGGCAAAATCACAGCTAACTTCCCTGCAGTCTTTGCCAGGAAAGGCCCAGGAGCTAATTGCCAACAATAATGTGAGACTAAACAGCTTAACTAATCTTCTCTTAAGCCTTAAAGGACATGAGGACTCCCTGGATTTTATCCTGGCAGATTTTGAGATCTCAGTAATTAAGGATGAAAACTCCTTTATTCAAGAGCAGCTTGCCTCCCGTAATATCCTTTTGGATCTGACTGGATACCAGGCATTGATTGCAAATGAGAAGATCTTAGGCATCAACTCTCATATTGAACAGGTAAGGATGCTGCAAAGTGAGCTTTTGGAAAGCTCCTTTGATGGCGAAGATTACCTAAAGGAGGTAATGTCCAACACTGCATCCTTTACAGAAGAGCTTAGTAACCGACACATCATCAATACCATAACAAGGCAGCTTGCAGAAAATGACCAAATAAAGACCGAGCTTGGTCAAATTGAAGCTGCCATTGCTAAAGTCTGCAGAATTGATGAGGAAGTAAAGGAGCAGTTAAGTTCTCTTAAGGGCTCATTGGTGCTGTCAAGGCTGCTTTACAGGCAGCAGCAAGAAATCCCCGTAATGAAGTCTTCTTTCAATTTTGATGAATACATCCCTGCCCTTAACCTTAATCTTTATGATCTTAAAGTTTTCCGGGAAAAACTTTTTGATGAAGATGTCTTCATATCATCATTGATTGCAAGAGCACCAAAGCTTTCAGAGCATAAAGAGGAACTTAAAAGCCTCATTGCCTTTAAAAGATCCCTTATTGATGAGCTCAGCAGGGCCATGACCCTGGGGGCTGCCGATGCCGTTAATCTTAAACTGCGCTTTGATGACTTTAAAAACCTCTCCTCTAAAGTGCAAAATACCATAAATGATCATTTATTCTGGCTCTCATCCAATCCCCCGCTCTCCCCTGCCTTTTTTAAAAACCTTCCCAAGATGGTTAAGCTTCAGGCAGCATCATTTCTCAAGGAGTTTAAGTCCCCCGACAGGATAAAGGACACTGCAGCCACACTTGCTGCCATGCTAATCCCTCTTTTCATCATAGGCCTTATATCAGGAAGATATAAAGCAGGATTAAAACGTCTTGATGACAAACTTGCTCTAAGGCTTGACAAAAGTTCCGACGGGATTCTTATCACCCCCTGGTCGCTTTTGATTAACCTTTTAGTGACCCTTCCTAAAGCTGCCCTTACAACCGGGGCAAGTGCTCTGTTCATTGTCATGATGCTGGACGGGGCTCAGATGCAGTTTAAGGCAGTCCTTATTGCCGCCTTTCACATTCTTATCTTTTCCTTCATCCTGGAGATTTTAAAACCCAATGGGGCAGCTCAAAGGCATTTTGGGATCTCCCCCAAGGTTTTAGCCCTCCGCCGCCGTTTTATCGACAGCATCTATCTTGCGGTACTGCCGGTGCTGATAATTGCTGACATCAGAGCGCTTGATCCTGCAGGCATCAGCGCCGATACCACAGGTCTTACAATTGTCCTCATCCTAAGCGCCATTTTGGTTGTAATTTGTATCAAGGGCGTCAGGCAGTCTTCAGGGTTTAACAGCATGACCCTTTTTGATAAGACGGTATCTGCTGCGATAATCCTATGCCCTCTTGGTATTTTTGTAATGCTCTCATCAGGCTACTACTACACTGCAGTTGAGCTTATCAACAGGGCAGCTTTAAGCTTTTACACAATATCTGCCTATATCCTGCTAAAATGCCTGTCAATCCGCACCCTTGCAGTCATCAAAGCTTATGTTTTTCATAAAAATCTAAACTTAAAATCACAAAATCAAAAACAAAGCCTTATGCCTGATAGGTCAGGATCTATGGTCTTGCCTTTTGACAGGAAAGGGAAGCCTTATAAACAAGAGATACTTCACTTTGATTTTATCAACATCAGTGCCTTTAAGGTCATAAACTCCATCCTGTTGTGTCTTACGGCAGTGTGCCTCTATCTGCAGTGGAATGATCTTGCCGGGGTTTTAGGCTATCTTGACAATTTCCATCTGTGGGAAACTCAAGACAGCATAGCAGGCAGCCTTACGGTGACAGGATATCTGTCACTTGCAGATATCCTCTTTGCATTACTCTTTCTGGCAGCAACTTGGCTTCTTAATCGCAGAGTGCCTTCTCTTCTTGAAAAACTATTCCTGCTGCGCTCCACCGATTCAAGATGCAGTACCAGCTACACGGCCAGGATCCTAACTTCCTATCTTATTATAGCCACAGGACTTACCCTATCAGCAGGAGCTCTTGGAATAAGCTGGAACAACCTGCAGTGGCTGGTGGCCGCCCTGTCGGTAGGCTTAGGTTTTGGACTTCAGGAAATCTTTGGAAACTTTGTTTCAGGACTTATTATTCTTTTTGAAAGGCAGATTAGGGTAGGCGACATCATTACCCTGAATAATCTTTCAGGTACAGTAAGCAAAATCAGGATCCGGGCTACCACCATAGTTTCCTTTGACAACAAGGAGGTAATGATCCCCAATAAATCCTTTATCACCTCCGCCCTTACCAACTGGTCTTTGTCAAATACCGTAACCAAGCTTGAGTTTACCGTAATAGTTCCCTGTGACTGTGATCTTCAAAAGGCAAGAGAAATCCTGCGCAGTATCATTTTAAGCTGCAGCGATATTACACCTGACAAATCCTTCAGCATTTACGTCACGGAATTTACTGACAAGAGCATTACCCTAACTGCCGAGGTATACGTCAGTGAGATCAGCAGACGCGAACCTGCTTTTGATTATCTTTGCTGTGAGACAGCAAGCCGTTTTGAACAGGCAGGAATTAAATCCCCGGTAATAAGCCTGAAATAAGGGTTAACAAACAGTACCGCTAAGGCACAACTTGGGCTGTCCTTTGGTGCTCAGCCTGCAGTTATTAAGGCTGTGATCTCCTCAGGTTGTGCCTCAAGCACCGAGCCGAATTCACAAACGTCAAGACATGCCCCGCACTCTGCGCAAAGATCCTGATCGATTACACAGCAGCTTCCGTCAGGGGTTTCATCGATGGCACCGCAGGGGCAGGCATCCTGGCAGATTTTGCAGGCGGTACATGATTTGGGGTCAATAGCGAACATCATTCCCTCAAAACAAGTCAAGTCAAAACAAATACCAAACAAGCTATAATTACGCACGGGTATTTTAGGACAAATTTTCCCATGGGTCACATAACTGATAATCTGTTTCATGTGCACAGAATGATTGAGGATGCCTGTACGGCAGCAAAGCGCAGCAGTGATGAGGTACAGCTTTTATGTGTGAGCAAAACCAGGCCCTCAGATGATATTATTGAAGCCTATAAGGCAGGTCAGCGGCGTTTTGCAGAATCCTATATAAGTGAGGCCGTCCCCAAAATAGCAGCACTTAAAGCCTCAGGCTTTGGGGATATTAAATGGCATTTTATCGGTCCTTTGCAAAGCAATAAAACCAAGGCTGTAGCAGAGAACTTTGATGCAGTGCAAAGCGTTGACAGAGTCAAACTTTTAAAGCGCTTAAATGAGCAGAGACCTGACAATCTTAAGCCTCTTGAGGTCTTGATTGAGGTCAATATCAGCGGACAGAGCCAAAAATCAGGCTGTTCGATGGCACAACTTGATGATCTCATAGCACCTTTTCAAAGCTTTGACAGGCTCAAGCTGCGGGGGCTTATGGGAATCGCTGCAGACACCTGCGACAAGGAGCTTATCAAAAAGCAGTTTGACACTCTTAAATCTTTGTTTGACAAATACAAAACCTCCCTTAATGAGTTTGATATGCTCTCCATGGGCATGACAGGGGATCTTAAGGAGGCCGTGCTGTGCGGCAGCACGCAGGTTAGGATCGGCACAGCAGTTTTCGGCCCCAGAAATTATGAGGAGAACCTGAAAAAATGAGCGCAATTGCCTTTGTAGGCGGCGGGAACATGTCCTGGTGTATTTTTGAGGGGATCTTAAGAACAAGAGACGGTACTGACAGTTTTGCAGTAAGCGGCCCCCATCCTGATAAGCTTAAAAAATTTGCAGAAAAAGGCGCAAAAATCACCTCTTCTAATTTTGAGGCAGCAAGTTTTGGCAGCATAATTTTTCTTGGGGTCAAACCACAGAACCTCACTGCAGTCTTAAAGGAGCTTAAAAGTCAGGGAATTGATTTTAAGGAAAAACTTCTAATCTCCATGGCAGCGGGCTTTCGCTTTGCCTCCATTGCCAAAATCACAGGTTCAAGGCGGATCATAAGAATTATGCCCAATACCCCGGCAAAACTGGGACTTGGGGTTGTCGGGATTTGCTGTGATGAAGTATCCTGTGAAGATAAAAAACTTGCCTTCAATCTGACAGAAGGGCTTGGGACCTTAATTGACCTTAAGGATGAAGAAGGCATCAATGTTATCGGGGCGGTGGCAGGCTCTGCTCCTGCTTTTATGTACCGTTTTATTGATGCCCTGATAAAAGAAGCTCAAGCTTTAGGACTTGATGACCAACAGGCCCGCAAAGTTGTGGAGCAGATGGCTTTAGGCACCGTCTCCATGGTCATTGCCAATCAGGATCAAAAGGTAAGTGCCCTCAAAGATGCGGTGGTTTCAAAAGGCGGGACCACCTTTGAGGGACTGAGGATTATGACCGAATACGGCTTTGAAGATCTGATAAAAGATACCATAGCCGCAACCATAGCCCGTTCCCATGAATTAGAGAGGATGTTCTAGTGTCATTTAATGCTCTTCTTATTATCGCAGAAGCCCTGGTCATGATCTTTGAACTGCGTTTTTTACTGCAGTCATCAGGTGCCGATTACTATCATCCCCTTACCCAGACAATCATAAAAATCACCAATCCTGTGGTCAACCTAAAGATAATTCAAAACATTCATGCAGGACGCTTTTTTGTGGCAGCCCTTATCGTGTCCTGGGTAATCTCCTTGATGTTCTGGGCTGCCATAACGTACGTGTCAGGCATTACTATACCGCAGGCCCTGATTTTAGGAGTCTTGATGCCGGTTAAGACCTTCGGCTATCTTTTGTTTATACTGCTTATCATCCAGGCGCTCTCATCCTGGCTTCCTGCCACCCGCTCCTTATGCCTGCTCATGTCCCAGTTAACCTACCCTGTCACAGCTCCGGTACAAAGAATCATTCCCCCCATTGGGATGATAGACATCTCTTTGATGATTGTTATCTTTGTTTTGTATGCTGTAAACGGGATATGCTACAGAATCTTCGGATCTTTCTGGGCGGTACTGTAATCTTAAGACCATTACGTTAGTGCTCAGCAGGGATCAGAGCCTTCCATTCCTGCTAACAAGCACTCAGATCATAGATAGCAAACCATAGCTTAAGTTAGATCTTGATGTGGTTTGACAGTATTGGAAGACAGCGGTCAAAACTCCTTCTAAGATCAGAAAGTGGGAGACTGAAAAAAACTATAAGAGATCAGCGGTTTTAGACTACATAGGGCACACAAACCAGCATGCAGCAAACCGGAACAAGATGTCATCGACTCCAGCAACCTGTACTAAACAGGTGATGAATTGTTAAGTGACAATCCAACTTTCAGGATCTAAATACATGTAAAAGAGGTGTAATCCTACATTTTCAACTGCCAGGCATGTGAAACCTGTGACAGCGGTTCTGCCGCCATGCAGGCTTTAAGGCCGTATTATATAGTACGTAAGAGCCCTGTCCGTGCTATGATAAAAACTGATATCAAGGGGGGATTATTATGACGCTGCCCAACAAAATCTTTTTAGAAGATGCCTTGCCGGTAGGCCTTGTGAAATTTGCCAATATAATTGACAGAAAGTTGCTGTATGTCGATAAGA
>CAYNSI010000043.1:0-12932 GCA_964399665.1 uncultured Enterobacterales bacterium
AAAAGTTCCCAAAATTTTAAAAAAAATTTTTGGCTGCTGCATTAAATCGGCTGGTACCTGATTTTGAGCCCCTTGGAAAATAGGTATAGGTGAGGGGATTGTAGGGCCCCTTTCCTAAGAGTACAAATTAGCATGCGTCGGCTCGGTGGGTAACAGGTCGGTATAGACTATAGCCGTCCTTAACAGCCTAGGTGATATTGGCGAAGACAGCTGTCTTAGTGATCACCAGGGAGGTCATATGCCGTTTCAAGCAAAACTGCAGCCTAATGTTATAGAAAAAGCGCTTGTCCTTTTACGCTGCAATTGATAATCGCGATGTTTGAATTTAAGAAGGAGCCCTGAGCATAGCCCTTGAAAAGCGCTGAGAGTAACTCATAAGCGTCCTAAGTGCGATACCATCATGAAGACAGCCCCAAGGGAAGAAGAAATACCACAAGCATGGCAAAAAATTGTGCCGCCTTAACCCTAACCTTAGACTTAAGTTAAAGTCTTAAGAACACAGGCAGGTTTTATTAAGCTTGATGGTAGTGGTAGAATTTAGGCGTTTTAAAAAGATAGGGCAACTAATGCAGACTGCAGCTGATTACTCCAGGGGATATACCTACCGGGAGATGGTTTCACGATCCATAGCATGGGGACATCATTTTCTCTTTTTTAATGTCCTGTTTGCTGTATTTACGGGATTTGCATACGTATATGCCGCCCCTTCTGCTGGATCTTTTGTCTCCTTCATGTACCTTCTGGTAACCTGGCTGGGTCACATGACCTTTTTGGCTTTTACCATATATGTGGTGGTGTTTTTCCCCATCTCTTTCATAGGGAACTATCGCTGGTACCGTATTATTTCCGTGGTCACGGCGGTAATTTTATTTTGGGTGCTGCTTTTTGACATTAAGTTATACCTTGCCGTAAAGGTACATCTGTCCTTGATGTCCTTAAGCCTGATCTTTACTACTTTAAACTTTAGTACCGGCTTAAACTACAACTTTTTATTCATAGCAGTTCCTATTGTAATTGTCTGTGAGCTTATCTTTGCAAAGCTTGCCTCGCGTAACCTGTACTCCATGCATGATAGCAAATCAGGGAAAGTCCTGAGGGTGGTTATCCTGGGAGGATTGGGGGTGTGTTTTGTGATCTCCCATATCATGCATATTTGGGCTGATGCTTATCAATATGAGAAGATCACTGTATTAAGACAGGCTTTTCCGGCCCATTACCCCATGACGGCAAAATCCTTTTTAGAAAGTCATGGTTATTTGGATCCTAAAACTCCCCGCGCAGAGCAGATCTTCAACATTGTCTATCCATTAGAACCTGTTGTTATGCAGGGCCAAAGCGAAGGATACAATATTATTACCATAAGCCTGAACGGTGTCTCCTACAGCACTTTAAATGAGCGCGATAACCCTGAGCTTTTGCGCCTTAAAATGAGTGCCCACAGCTTTGAGCAGCATTACCTGCCCTATGATAATGTTGCCGACAATTACTATACTTTAGCCTATGGCCTTCCGACCTTATACCGGGCAAGCCTTGGCAGTTTAAATACCGCCCCCGTGATAGTAGATGCCCTGTACCGCAGGGAATACACAATAAGATCTCTTGAAAGCGCCTCCGATTCAAGACCGCCTACCGGAATTACGGGAGTAAGGGAACTTGAAATTGCCAATGAGGCATCCAGCGTCTCGGTACTGTCAGCTGCCATCTTGCAGGTTGAGTCCTGGGAGCAGAATCACTCCTATGCTTTGATGCTTTCTTTAAATGATCTTTTGGATAGTAAGGATGAGGCCTCCTACCTGCACAATTTAAGGATGGTGGATGACAGCATAGGAAGATTGATTAGGACCTTAAGAACCAAGGGGTATTTGGACAATACCATGATCCTGATTACCTCGTCACAGGGCTCTGCCTTTGTGGGGGACGGCTCAAGGTATTACGATCGCATAAGACAGCATGTGCCTCTTTTTATTATCTGGCCCAATCAGAATAACATTGCCGTGAGCTCACAGGAGTTAAGCTCGCACTTTGATATTGCCGCAACCATAGGGACCGAGATTTTGGGGATAGGCATTAATCCTGCGATGTATACCCTGGGTGCGGATCTTAAGAATGTTCCTAAAAGAGATTTTGTCATTTCCGACAATGACGGCGATATTGTATTGATTAAAGACAAGTACTGTGCCATTTACACCAAGGATGCAGAAATCTTAACCGAGATCTTAGGCAAAGAGGCTGATATTACCCCTGAGCTGTCTGATCTAATTTCTGCCATGAGGGATTTGAATCGTTTTATGGAATAACAAAAATGCCAACGAAACTTACAGAACAGAATGTAAAGGAGGTACTGCTTGATGCCTCTATGCAAAAGGCAGTATTTCTTTACTTTTACATCCCAGGTCCTGAATGTGAGGAGATCACCAAGGCTTTAAGATCGCAAATTGGGGACAATAATGAGTATATTTCCCTGGTGGAGGCCGATGTTCAGGAAGCCATAGGCCAGGGTATTGCCATGCAGCTTGGGTTAAGAGGGGTCCCCGCTTTGGTGGTGTTCCAGGAAGGCTCTCCTGCCGATGCCTTACAGGGGGCGGAGATCTTAACGCAGCTTAAGGAAATCATGGGAAAGTACATGCCTTCTGAGGTAGATATCAAGATAAAACAGGCCCTTGAGGCCGAAGCTTCAGGAGATCCTGCAACTGCCCTTACCAAAGCCCGTGAAGCCTATAATCTTGATCCTAACAATCTTAAGGCAAAGCATCTTTTAGCCCGCCTTTTAATTGCCGCCAAAAATCTTGATACGGCAGAGGAGCTTTTAAAAGATCCAGGCCGCGAGGAGGCCTCCTCACAGGAGTATCAGGATCTTATCTCAGCCTTGAATCTGGCACGTAAAGCTCAGGAAAGTCCTGAGATCAGGGAGCTTGAGAAAAAGCACTTAGACAATCCTGATGATGAGGAAATTTCCCTGGCTTTGGCTGCTGCCCTGTCAGAGGCAGGCAGGAAGGAAGCTGCCCTGGAGCTTTTATATGAGATCTTAAAAAAAGATTTGGGACGGGAAAAAGTTAAAAAGACCTTCCTTGACATCATTGCCACCATGTCAGGAGATCCTCTTCAGGGAAAATACCGCCGCAGGCTTTACACCCTGATGTATTAACATGTTAAAAAGTGATTTTAATTTTAAGCTCCCCAAGGAGCTTATTGCCCTTTATCCTTCTAAAGAGCGCACCTCATGCAGAATGCTTTTTTTAGACGGTAAGACAGGACTTTTTGAAGATCATCTTTTTACCGATTTAAAAAGTTTTTTATCCCCTGGGGATCTTTTGGTATTCAATGATACTAAGGTGATCCCCGCAAGACTTTTTGGCAGAAAGGAAACTGGAGGCAGGGTCGAGCTTTTAATTGAGCGCATCCTAACTGCAAACACTGCCTTAGCGCTTATTAAAGCTTCAAAAACTCCCAAGGAAGGCTCACTGATTTTCCTTGATAAGGATGATAGTCTAAAGGTAACAGGGCGTCAGGGCAGTTTTTTTGCAATAGAAAGTGTCAGCAAAAAGCCTATCCTGGATATTTTGGAGTCACAAGGTCATGTCCCCCTGCCCCCCTACATCGAGCGAGAGGATGAACCCCTTGATCTTACGCGCTATCAAACCGTGTATTCCAAGGTCCCGGGGGCTGTGGCAGCACCTACTGCAGGGCTGCATTTTGACCATGACATGATGAAGGATTTACAAGACAGCGGGGTGAACATAGCCTGGGTTACCCTGCATGTAGGATCCGGCACTTTTCTTCCCGTAAGGACGGACGACATCAAAGAGCATCATATGCACAGTGAATTTGTGCATGTGCCTTCTGAAACGGCACAGGCTGTCATTGATACTCACAAAAAGGGCCGCAGAGTCTTTGCCGTTGGGACTACCGCGGTAAGATCTCTTGAGACTGCAGCAAGGCAGGCACAATCTAAAGGACTAGATGTTGAGATCTGCTCCTGCTCTTTGGATACTTCCATCTTTATTTACCCAGGCTACCAATATCAGGTAGTCGACGGTCTTATCACCAATTTTCACCTGCCCGAGTCCACCCTTATCATGTTAGTGTGCGCCTTTGCCGGCTTTAACAATACTTTAAGGGCCTATCATCATGCCATTGCACAAAAGTACCAATTCTTCAGTTACGGCGATTGCATGCTGATTCTAAAAAGACCCGGTATTGACGATCTGCCTCCTTCATATTGATAAAGAAGACTCAAGGGCTTGTTGGGGCACCCTCATATGAAACTGCAATTTTCTATCACTAAAAAAAGCGGCAGGGCAAGATTAGGTCAGCTTAAATTCAAGCGGGGTATTGTAAATACCCCGGCTTTTATGCCTGTGGGCACTTTAGGCACTGTAAAGGCCTTAAGACCTGAGCAGGTAAGTGAGTCAGGCGCTGAAATTCTGCTTGGCAATACCTTTCATTTGTGGCTCCGTCCCGGTATGGAGGTTATAAAGGCTCACGGGGATCTTCATGATTTTATGCACTGGGATAAGCCCATTCTTACCGACTCCGGCGGTTTTCAGGTTTTTTCTCTCAAAAGCCTTGGCAAAGTCACCGAAGAGGGGGTTAAATTCAGGCATCCTATTAACGGTTCAAAGCTGTTTTTGTCTCCTGAAATTTCCATGCAGATCCAGTATGACTTAGGATCTGACATTGTAATGCAGCTTGATGAGTGTATCGGACTTCCTGCAGAGCATCACAGGATGCAGGAAGCCATGGAATTGTCCCTGCGCTGGGCTAAGCGCTGTAAAAATGAGTTTGAGCGCCTTGAAAACCCCAACTCTCTTTTTGGGATAGTCCAGGGCGGATCTTCAAGGGAACTTAGGGAACAATCAGCAGCAGGTCTTACGGCTATAGGCTTTGACGGCTATGCTATAGGCGGTCTTGCAGTAGGGGAGGACAGGGAAGTTATGTATGAGGCCTTATCCTACATTCCATCTTTGCTTCCTGAAGATAAGCCGCGCTATCTAATGGGCGTAGGCCGTCCTGAAGATATTATAGAAGGCGTTTTAAACGGGATTGACATGTTCGACTGCGTGATGCCGACAAGAAATGCCAGAAATGCCCATCTTTTTACAAGTCTCGGGGTTGTAAGAATAAGAAATGCAGGATATGCCTCTGACACCGCCCCTTTAGATCCTGAATGTGACTGCTATACCTGCCGCAATTTCTCCCGGGCCTATTTGCATCATCTTGACAAATGCGGGGAGATTTTAGGAGCTCATCTTAATACCGTTCATAATCTTAGGTTTTATGAAAAATTAATGCAGGATCTAAGAGCGGCGGCAGCTGAAGACAGACTTGAGGAGTTTGCCCTTAAGTTTTATGAAAAACACCATGTGGCATCCAAAAGCCTCTTTTTGTCAGGGCAGTGAAGATGTGCCAAAGAACTTTCTTTCTGCTAAACTATGGCAGTTTTTAGGCTGGCAGGTAGCAGCCAAAGGTTTACAACATTAGCTTTTCACAGGAAAAAATTATGTTTATTTCAAATGCTTTTGCCGCAGAAGGTGGACAGGGCGGCGGCGACATGAGCATGATCATAGTACTTACCGTATGTATGCTTGCCGTGTATTTTTTTGTGATGCGCCCAAATTCCAAAAAACGCAAGGAAATGCAGATGCTGTTACAAAACCTTGCTGTAGGTGATGAGGTTTTGACCAATGGCGGCATTGCAGGCAAGATCACTAAACTTCCCGATAATAAGGAGTATATTCTGATTGCAATCTGCGAAGGCATTACCATGCAGATTAAGCGCAACTATGTTGTTGCCGTACTCCCTAAGGGCACTTTAGCTGAAACTGCCGACCCTGCCTTAAATGCAAAGGGTACAGGCAGCAGGCGCAATTCCCGCCGCGGCCGTCCTTCCCGCCGCAAGGAAGAGGCCTTAGAGCAGCAATCATCAGAAACTCCTGCCCTTGATCTAAAGTCTCAGGAGGCCGAGGCCCTTGAGGCACAGCAGGGGAACGACGCTTCTTTGGATAATCCTAAGACACCTGAAACTTCTGATAATAAAGAGCAGGCTGCACAGGAAAACCCCCAGGCTTTGGCAGAATCCCAGGATAAAAAGGATTCTGACGGCAAATAGACGCTTAGGTGCTGTTTTTTCTTAAGAAGCTTTGATGACTTTTTTAGGGAACAATCGTGATTAACAAATTTCCCTGGTGGAAGAATCTGCTTATTTTTCTTGTTATTGCAATAGGATTCTTCTACGCCCTGCCCAATTTATACGGTGAAGATCCGGCAGTTCAGGTTTCAGGAACCCGGGGGACTCTTGTTGAGCCTGCGGTACAGGAACAGATTGAAAATCTTCTGGCACAAAAAAATATTAAGGCCATCTTCGAGCTTGAAGAAGGTCAGCTTCTTATCCGTTTTTCCTCAATTGAAGAGCAGATTGCCGCAAGGGATTTAATTTCAAAATCCTTAGGGGACAATTACATTGCCGCCTTAAATCTTGCTCCTGCCACGCCTTCCTGGATGAGAGCCCTTGGCATGCAGCCTTTAAAATTAGGGCTTGATTTGCGCGGCGGGGTGCACTTTTTGATGGAAATTGATATGGAAGAGGCCTTGGGTAAGCAGAAGACCCAGCTTGTGGCCGACTTTAGAACCGAGCTTCGCAGTGCCGATATCAGGCTTTCAGGCGCCCGTATCGAAGGTGACAGCGTCGTGGTGGCATTTCGTGAGGAGCAGGCCAGGGATGCGGCATTGGATCATCTAAGATCCCGCCATGGTGATTTTATCTTCCAGTCTTATGAGAGAGACGGCCAGTTCTACCTGCGGGCTGAAATGTCGCAGCAGAGGATTTCTGATATCAGGACTTCAGCTGTTGAGCAGAACATCAACATCATCAGAAATCGTGTCAATGAACTGGGAGTTGCTGAGCCTTTGGTTCAAAGACAGGGGGCAGACCGCGTGGTCGTGGAGCTGCCCGGCATTCAGGATACTGCAAGGGCTAAAGAAATTCTGGGGGCTACCGCCACTTTGGAGTTCCGGCTGGTAGATGCCAATGCTGACATGGGTGCGGCAATGCAGGGCAGGGTGCCTCCCCATGATGAGCTTTACTATGATCGCGACGGTCGTCCCGTGGTCCTGGAAAGGCGCGTCATCCTTACAGGAGATCACATAGTTGATGCCTCATCATCAACGGATGAAAACGGCAGACCCCAGGTTAACATCAGCCTTGACTCACGAGGCGGCTTGATAATGTCCGATTTCACTAAGGACAATGTGGGCAAATCAATGGCCACCAATTTTATTGAGTACAAGGTGCTGGAGGTTACCGATCCTGATGCTCCCAAGCCCGGGGAGGAAGGCTATACCCCAAAATTTGAAAAAGTGGAAACCATCATCAATGTAGCTACCATCCAGTCCCGCCTGGGTTCAAACTTTCGTATCACAGGCATTGATTCTGCCCGTGAGGCCCATAATCTTGCCCTGTTGTTAAGGGCAGGCGCCCTGATAGCACCAATTCAAATTGTTGAAGAGCGCACCATAGGACCATCTTTGGGCCAGCAGAATATTGATTCGGGCCTGAGGGCGATGATTTACGGCTGTACCTTCCTTGCCATCTTTATGCTGGTGTATTACCGCAGTTTTGGTCTTATTGCCAATATCGGCCTGTTTTTTAATCTAGTTTTAATTGTAGGGGTCATGTCCATGGTGCCGGGGGCTACCATGACGCTGCCGGGCATTGCCGGCATTGTGCTTACCTTAGGAATGGCAACGGATGCCAATGTTCTTATCAATGAAAGGATCAGAGAGGAGATAAGAGCGGGAAGATCTGTGCAGCAGGCCATAAAATTAGGTTATGAAAAAGCATTTGTAGCCATCGCCGATTCCAATATCACCAGCTTTTTTACGGCCTTTATCCTCTTTATGGTAGGGACAGGGGCTGTCAAAGGTTTTGCGCTGGTTTTGATGGTAGGACTGGCATCCACCGTATTCACCGCCGTCACCGCCTGTCGTGCCGTAGTCAATATTGTTTGGGGCGGCAGAGGAGATCTTAAGAAGCTTAACATTTAGGAGCTTTGGCATGTTGCAGTTTATCAAGGACGGAACCGTTATCCGCTTCATGAAGATCAAAGAAGCGGTGGAGATTTTCTGTCTTTGTCTTGTTATCGCCTCAATTGCTTCAATGAGCATCAAGGGCTTAAATTGGGGGCTGGATTTTACGGGCGGTATTGTTATTGAAATACAGTACAGTGAGCCTGTGGAATTAGGTGAAGTCCGGCAGGCTTATGCAGATCAGGGTATTGAAGGTGTGGTCCAGCACTTTGGTTCCCCGCGCGATGTCATGGTCCGCGCTGCCCCAAATGAGGATTTGGATCAGCAGTCTTTGGCAGACAAGGTGGTAAGTGCTGCCAAAACCATTGATCCTAATGCAGTGCTGTCCCGCTCTGAATATGTAGGCCCCTCGGTAGGAGAGGAGCTGGTTCAGTCAGGGGTTCTTGCCATTATTGCCTCCTTGATAATTATTTTAGCTTACATTGCTTTTCGCTTTGAATGGCGCATGGCAACGGGCGCGGTGATCTCTCTTGTCTATGATGTTCTGGTGGTGTTAGGAGTTTTTTCATTCTGGCAGATTGAATATGATTTGACGGTGCTGGCAGCTGTTTTGACGGTGGTTGGCTATTCTCTTAATGACAAGATAGTGGTATTTGACAGGATCAGGGAAAATGCCTCGAAACTTGCCAGGGATATCTCAATGGATGAGATGTTCGACATTTCCCTGACGCAGACTTTATCGCGTACCATCATTACTTCGGGTACCACCTTAATTACGGTGTTAAGTCTGCTGATATTCGGAGGCTCCATGATCTTCGGCTTTGCTCTGGCGCTTACCGTAGGCATAATCTTTGGTTCTTTTTCATCTATTTATGTGGCTTCCACCTGGGCGCTGCTTCTTAAAATCAAGCGGCAGAATTTAATTCCCGTTAAAATAGAAAAGGATGAAACGGACGTTATGGAGTCAATGGATTAAAAAGCCTTATGGGACATAAAGCTCGGATTTGCGCAAAGGCAGGGACTTTTAATGCAGTTCTTGCCTTTTGTCTTTTGGGGTTTGTGTTATCAGGATGTCAAAGCGCCATGCAACTTGATGCCAAAAGCATTGAGGTAAATCCCCTGCCTCCTGAAGAAATTATTCTCACAGCTCCTGTCGCGGAGCTTTCTGATTATGATCAGCTTATGGTTTTCAGACTGTCAGAACTTCTGGAAAACAGGGTTGTCAACAGTGAGGAAAGAGCCAGGCTGTACTATGAACTTGGCATTGTTTATGACCGCATGGGGCTTGAAAGTTCAGCCAGGGTCATGTTTATGAATGCTTTAGCAGAGAAGGCCGATTTTGCTCCTGCTTATGATTTTATGGGCGTTTATCTTGCCTCCCAGGGGATGTTTCAGGATGCCTATGAGGCTTTTGACAGTGCTTTAGAACTTGCACATCTTCAAAATCAAAAAAGGATCTTTACCTATTTTTCAAGGGCCATTGCCCTGTATTACGGTCTAAGACCACAAAATGCCCTGGATGATATCGTCATTGACTACACGGAGCGCAAAGGCGATCCCTACAGGATGCTGTGGTGCTACATCATTGGCGTTGCGGCAGAAGGGGAGGAGCTCTCTTTGACAAAGCTTGCACATCGGGCAGCAGAGGCTGATGAAGAACAGCGCATATCTTTTGGGATGCGCATTGTCGAATATTATCTTGGAAAATTAAGCAAAACAGAACTTCTTGATTTGGTAAGAGATCCTAAGCTTACCATGCAGGAGAGAATTGAAAGGGCATGTGAAGCTTACTTTTATTTGGGGAAATTGTCCCAGATAAAGGGTGACGACAGGAGCGCCTTTTGGTATTACCATCTGTGTGCTGCAACTGCAAAGTATGACTTTTTGGAGCACCGCTATGCCAGGGTGGAAATTGCCCGCCTGGCAGGTAAGTACCAGCTTGCCCCCTATCTTATCCAGACGGTCATGAATGCTCCCGGTGAATATGAAGGTGAGTAGCTAAAATGAGTGCAACATCCGATAAGTTGGTAAAACAGGTACAGGATGCCATGATGCCCGCTGATGATGTGGCGGTGCTGTGTGAGTTTTTCAAGGCCTTATCTGATCCTACCAGGGTAAATATCGTAGATGCCCTTAAAGTGCAGAAGTGGCTTTGTGTCAGTGATTTGGCTGCCATTTTGAAAATGAGCACCTCGGCGGTGTCCCACCAGCTTTTTTATCTGCGCTTAAATAATCTTGTCAAGGTGCGCCGTGAGGGGCGCAGGGTTTTCTATGCCCTTTGTGATTCGCATGTAGAGCAGGTCTTTGCCCTGGCTATTTCCCATATTCACGAAGATGAAAAGCGCGGGGCCGATTAAGGGCATGCCATGGCGGTAGTAAAACCAACAAGGCCGGTATATCTTGATTATGCCGCAGCCACTCCCGTTGATCCCAGAGTAATTGAGGTAATGGTCTCATCCCTTGGAATAGAAGGGACTTTTGCCAACAGTGCCTCAAGAGATCATGTGTTAGGCTGGGAGGCAGCTGATGTCACGGAAACGGCAAGAGTACAGGTGGCCTCTTTGGTGGGGGCAGATCCTCTGGAAATCTATTTCACTTCAGGGGCAACTGAAAGTACCAATCTTGCTATTTTAGGACTTGCAAAAGCTTTGCGGCAAAAAGGCGATTTAAGACGGCATATTATTACCTCAAAAACTGAGCACAAGGCAGTTTTAGAATGTGTAATTGAGCTTCAAAGACAAGGCTATGAGGTAAGTTTTATAACCCCAAATCCTGATGGTTCCATCACATCAAAGATGCTTGCCTCCCTAATAAGGGAAGATACTTTTTTGGTGTCCATAGCAGAGGCAGACTCGGTGGTGGGGACCGTAAATGATATTCATAACCTCTCACAAATCTGCTTTGAACGCGGGGTATTTTTTCACAGCGACTGCGCCCAAAGTGCCGGTTTTTTTACCAGGGATCTTCATAACAGCAGCATTTCTTTGGTATCTCTTACTCCTGAGAAGATTTGCGGGCCCAAGGGAGTGGGGGCCCTGTTTATAAATTCCGGGCATAATGTTCCTATAGCCCCGCTGATCTTAGGCGGCGGGCATGAGCGAGGTCTGCGCTCGGGCACTGTGGCAACCCATCAGGTTGCAGGTATGGGCAGGGCCTTTGAGATCATGGCACAAGAGGGTAAAGATGAGTTTTTGCGCTTAAATAATCTTCGCGATTATCTAAAAAATGAACTTAATACTCTTGCAGGGGTTGTGGTAAACGGCAGTGAACAAAATCATCTGCCTTCGGTGCTGTCAGTAACCTTCAGGGGGCTTGATGCCCATCTTTTGCTCTCAAAATTAAAAACCGTGGCAGCATCAACAGGTTCTGCCTGTAATTCAAAAACTTTGGAGCCTTCCTATGTGCTGTTATCCTTAGGGCTTAGTGAAGATGATGCCAAAGCTACGATCCGCTTTTCATTAGGGCGCTTTACCACCAAAAAGGAGCTTGACAGAGTTATTGCCGAGATTAAAGAGGTGGTTTTAAAGCTTGGGACTTACAGTTAAATTAAGTGCAGCAGTAGATATGGGGCAATATTAAGATTTTAACTGCCAACCACACATGTTTAATTTGATTACCTTTTAATTTAAATGAAGCTAAACGCCATGTAATCGCTCTGACCGCAGGGCCTATCAGTGTAAAGATGTGCTATGATGCTCTAAAACAAGATTTAAAAGTTATCCGCTGAATTGGTTCTTGATTGAACCAAACATAAGAAAATGAGTTGACTTTGATAAGATGTGTCGGTCTTTTTTTGAACCGCTAAACGGAGGCTCCGCCTGTGGAACTTACAAAATCTTTTCCCATACTAGGCGAGAGCTTTGCCGAAGTCATCAGAGACGGGCTGTTTTATGTAGACAAAACCGATATGGTGGCAAATTTAGCCAGAAGAAGGAGGGCCTTTTTTTTATCAAGGCCCCGACGCTTTGGTAAATCTCTTCTGCTGACTACTTTCCAAGAGCTGTTTGAAAACGGTACCAAAAGCTTTAAGGGACTCAAACTTGACAAAGAGGGGCTATGGACTGACACGAGTACCTATAAAGTTGTTAAGTTAAGCTTTACTTCTTCGGCAACACCAGAACCTGGTCAGACCTTTTATCAAACATTCGGAAACAAGCTTAAAGAGCAATGTCTAAGAGCAGGCCTTGCTTGGACAGATAAGCCTAATTGGACCGATTCTTTTGACGATGTTTTATACAATGCTGATAACAGCTCCATAGTCTTGCTTATAGATGAATATGACGCTCCCTTAACCCATGTTTTAGATAAGCCTGCTGAGTATGAGACCAGGCGTGATTATTTAGCTAAGTTTTATTCAACCTTAAAGGACTTTGCCGATAAGTTCCGCTTTGTCTTTATCACCGGCGTCACAAGAATCACCCATCTTGGCCTTTTTTCAGGCCCCAACAATATAAAGGATATTTCTTTTGAGTCCGAATATGGAGCCATCACAGGATTTACCCAAGAGGAGATTGAACAAAACTTTAAGCCCTATATAACTAATGCTGCCAAGGTTCTTAAAAAGGAATACCCTCAAGAGCAATGGGATGAGCAAAAGGTCTTATCAGAGCTAAAATCTAATTATGATGGTTATTCCTTTGACAGGCGTGCCAAACATAAAGTATACAATCCCTGGTCAGTGATTAATTTCTTTGCATCACCGAGCGACGGCTTTCTGCCCCATTGGCTTAACAGTTCCAATTCTACCTTGGTTGATAGGTTTTTGGAGCGTTTGACTGGCAATTCTGATGATTTGCTTAAAATGCTGGATTTTTTGGGCAATGTACCCAAGTCTTATGAAGAAAATAAGTTGTCTCCTGTCATCTCTCATCTTGGAAAAGAGGACTTTCCTGTCATAGCCGTTTTGT
>CAYNSI010000044.1:0-12693 GCA_964399665.1 uncultured Enterobacterales bacterium
GGGCTGTGGTGGGAGAAGCGAGAATCCCCCGCCTTTAGGCATGGGGAGTGTCAAGGGATTGAAATATTCCCAAAGTAAGGTAAAGATCTGCATTTTTTGGCACAATATGCCTGTTTGGACAGGAGAGGCAAAAAGATGCTCAATTTTCTTCCGGGCGCGATAATCCTAATAATAAATCTTCTTTTGGTGATAATTAACACCTTGTTCTTCTCAATTCCAATCCTGGTACTGGCAATTGTAAGACTGATGCTGCCCCTTCACAGCCTGCAGACAGGCATAGAAAATTTCAATAATGCCATCTATAAGACCTGGTCGGGGATCAATGCGCTAATCATAGCCTTAACCTGCAAAATAGACTGGCAGGTTTCAGGTTTTGAAAATATTAAGGTCAAAAAAACCTGTATCCTGATATCAAATCACCTAAGCTGGGCTGATATCGTCATCTTATGCCATGTCATGAGAAAGTCCCTGCCAATACCCAAATTCTTTTTAAAACATTCCTTAATCTTCATCCCGGTTATCGGTCTGGTGTGTCTGGGGCTTGGCATGCCTTTTATGCGCCGGTACAGCAGAGAGGATCTTTTAAAAAACCCTAAGCTTCGCATCAAGGATTTGGAAACTACCAAAAAAGCCTGCCGCCGTCTGATAAATACCCCGGCAACCTTAGTTAATTTTTGCGAAGGCACCAGATTCACTCCTCAAAAAGCCCGGGCTGCCAAAAGCCCCTATGCCCATCTGATGCCCCCCAAGGCTGCTTCTTTGGGATTTGCCCTGTCACAAATAGGTCAGGATATTGAGACTCTTGTCAATGTCACCATATCCTATCCTTTAAATCAGCAAAAACCCTTTATCGATTTGTTAAAAGGCAGGGTAAAAAGGGTATATGTCAAGGCGGAAACCATCCCCCTTGATGAGAGAATAATAGGAGACTACATCAAAGACAAAAAGTTCAAGTATGACTTTACCATGTATCTTAGGGAAATTTGGGAGCGCAAAGATGAGCTGTTAGCAAAGGAAGTCTTCCATGACTACAGCAGCACCTTAAAACAGGAAGAAGAAAGTATCAGTAATCCCGGGGAACCATAATAATTGCATCCAACTGCAGGGTAATTGCAAAGATCCTGCAGCAGCCTCCCCTGCTCCCTGTTAGAGCGCTTAAACATTTTTAACGGCAGTCTGGATGATAAGGCAGCCAGGTAATTTTAGGAAACCGGGGGTAAAACTTCCCAAAAACCTTGTGTCTGCAAAAAGCCTGGTACCTGCAGGTTTTTACAGGTCAGTTGTTGGCCGGCAAACTTTAAAAGATCCCCTGATCCTATGATTTCTAATCGAGGGTCAGCACATAGGCCACCAGATCAATGAGCTCATCTCCGCTTTTTACCGAACCCATGGATACTACATACTTGCCGTTGACTACCAGTTCGGGTACTGCATCTATTTTGAGATCGTCGGCGGCCTTATTCCAGGATGCCACGATCCCTTGTACCGGGAAGGAGCTTACATCGCGGTTATACTTGTCAGCGGGGATCCCCAGTGATTCGAACAAATAGGCAAAGTCTCCCCGGGACTGCGGGATCTTCCCTTCTTTGTGCATCTGATTAAACAGTTCTTCGGCAAACTCAGTTTCAATACCTATGAGGGATGCTGCTGCCAGTGCCTTTTGGGATTCAGCCCCCATGGCACCGCCCATGGCATCGACAGGATTTCTGATAAACTGAGCTGTGCCCTTAAAGTGCTCTTCAATACGTGAAAAAGTGCCCTGCATTGAAAAGCAGTGGTTGCACCAAAAGGAAAAAAATTCCCGGATCTCGGCCGAGGGGCTTTTTTGCTCAGCTCTTTTTTCATAATGCACACCTTCGATATAAGTTACGTCCTGAGCACCAAAGACAGCTCCCGAAAAAACTGCCGCTGCCAAAATAAGCCCTTTTATAACTTGCATTAACTAACCCCCTCTACCAAAGATTTACCTTATCGTGCAGTTGTTGAACATCACGCCTGTGTCTTACACTGCCGAATCCTGCCACAAAAACGAGGAATTTTACGGCAAGATTTGAACGAACGGCAAGAGTGCAGGCTGCGGCACTTGCCTTGACACAGCGTCTTGATATTTTAAGCAATGACCCCGGGCCACAGGGATTTTTGGTGATTTTTTTAAGGGTCAGTACCGCCATAATTATATTTAAAAGGCAGAACAGCCTGATCCCGGCATCCAATCGGGGAATTTTAAGAACAAAGACCACGGCATCATCCAAATGCCCCTGGGCAATGGCTGCATATTCAGCCAGCTGCTTTTGTTCCTCACCTTTTTCAGGTGTCGGAATATAGGAGACCTTACGCTCTTTTTCATCCGAAAAACGGTCCTTTAAAATATTGGTAAGCTGCAGACCTTCTCCAAAGCTTACTGCAAGAACAGCAAGCTCCTGGTCATTGATATTGCGGTTGAAGGATGCAAAAAGATGGGAAAGCATCTGCCCGACTACGCCTGCAACCGAGTAACAGTAACTGTCAACATCATCAAGGCTCTTGATTTTCACCCCTTTAAGATGTTCTGCCATCCCTGAAGAGAGGATCTCAACCCCCCTTGAAATGATCTTAAGAGTACTGGAATGATAGCCTTTAGTGCGCACTATTACCCTGCACATATCCTCAACAAGGTGGTACTCATCTTTCTTTGCCCCATCCTTTATCAGCAAAAGAGCCTCATTTTGCAGTCTTACCATCAGGGCCGCGTCACGAAAATTTGAGGATGAGAGCCTTGAAAAATCTTTAAGCCAGGCAATCTTATCCTCATTTGAGGCCAGGGGATCATCTTCTACAGTATCAGCAATGCGGCACAGCAGATAGGCATTAGCAACCGTATCTGCCAAAAGGGACGGCAGCATGGGAATTGTCAGGGCAAACGTACGGGAAACCCCTGCAAGATGTTGTAACTGCCCTTCCCTGCTGATAGGCGCAAGGTTGGAAACTGCAGTGTCGTTCATTACCATCTCCATGTTTTTGTCTTAAGTGTAGAAAAAATCCGCTTTTTATAACAGCTTTTTATGATTTTTGTCCTGCTGTTAAGTCCCTGAGCCATCCAAAAGGGTGCCTTAAGATTCGCCTGGCTTTATTGCAAGATCTTAAATTTTTCGGATACAATCGCCTGAAAAATCATTTTAAAACATAATTAATCAGGATAAACCATGGCTCATCCCGTAAAAGAAAATGCCCCTTCAGCTCCGTCCGGGAATTTGCTGCTGCGCACCATGACCATGCCCGGGGACACCAATCCTGCAGGAGATATTTTCGGAGGATGGATCATGTCCCAACTGGATATTTCAGGGGCAATCCTGGCAAGGGAAATAGCCCAGGGCAGGGTGGTTACAGTTGCAGTTGACGGCATGTCCTTTTTAAAACCGGTTCAGGTTGGGGATGTGGTATGCTGCTACGGCCGATGCGCACATATAGGGCGGACTTCCCTTAAAATTCATCTTGAGCTTTGGGTCAAGAAGATTTACGAAAATGAGATCTCCAAAAGAAGCCTGGTAACCCAAGCCTGTTTTACCTATGTCAAAGTGGACTCAGAAGGAAAACCCGCCCCCCTTCCTAAAGATGCGGGAGTGACAGCGCAAAAAGGCATAGACGCTGATACCGTGGGCCTTGATGATCAAAGGAACCCCCTCAATCCCCTGACTTGAAGCACAAGTCCCAAACCGATTTATTGCAAAAGGTTAATGTTACCGCCTGGCTGTTGTTGCCAAGCCTGCCTTATAAGAAAGTCTTAAAGGTTCCTGATACGGTCCTGTTGTCTTGCGCACATAAACTGCAAGGTCGCAAAGGCCGTTCCCACCATGGTCTCAAATGCTTTTTTCGATTTTTTAAGCTCTTCATTCTTATCTTTAAAATGATTAAGACCTATAATCATCTCACGGTAGCCTGTGACCAAAATTGACAGATACAATGCACCTGCCTCAACATCAAAGTCAGCAGGCAGCTGCCTGTGAAATACGGCATTGCGCAAAGCCTCCTTTAAAAGGAAGAGTCTGGTATCTCCAATCTCGCCTAAGCGTTCCAAAAGCTCGGGGGCTGCATCATTAAGATGAATAAGCTTATTGACCTCAGCAACTATGGACGATGCAAAAAACTGCTGAGCATTGCTGTCCAGATGTCCCAGCACCCACTGTCTTAATTTCCCCAAAGGATCAGTTTCACTGTGTTTTGATGCGGCAAGAAGATTGGCTACAATTCCCCTGTCCTCAAGAATGAACCTGCACAGCTCACAAAGAAGTTCATTTTTATTTTCAAAATGCCAGTAAATAGCCCCTCTGGTAACTCCGGCCTCACGCGCAATATCAGTAAGTGAGGTTTTTTCAAATCCTTGACGCGAAAAAATTTCAAGTGATGCCTCTAAAATTCTGCGCCTGGTGCGCATGGCATCTTCATGAGTACGTCGGGGCATGCTGGGATCTTCCTTTTTATATGGAACAAATTACAAGGATATACCAATTACTTTAATGGTTTCCCAAATCCTTGCCGGAACCTATTCAGATCATAGCTTGAAATTGAGAAAATAACGCAAAAAATTCGCAGTTATTGAAACATACAGCCGGACATGTAACTGGCGAATTTAGTCTATAATACCCCGACAGAGCAACTGCTGTATAATACGCCGTTGCATTATCACCACTTTGAAAGGAAAACGGGTATGTTCCTGTCCAAAAAAACAAAATTAAGCCTGACAGCATGCTCTCTTGCTGCTGCCATAGCAATTGCAGGATGCTCAGATCAAAATGATACCGCCACGACCCAGGCTCTTCCTGTAGATGTATTTACTGTAATCACAGCTGATGTTCCCGTAGTATCAAGACTCACCGGACGTGCCAATCCCACCAGAAGGGCTGAAGTAAGACCCCAGGTGTCCGGAGTTATTCAGGCAAGGTTATTCACCGAAGGGTCCAATGTTCAGGCAGGCGAACAACTATATCAAATTGACCCTGCCGTTTATCAGGCCCAATATGACAGTGCCAAGGCCAATTTAAGCTCAGCACAGGCTAATCTGCACACTGCACAGCTGCGCGCCGAGCGCTACCGCAAACTGCTGGAAACCAATGCGGTAAGCAAGCAGGACTATGACGATGCCCAGGCAACATATTTACAGGCTGTCGCCAATGTGGAAGCAGCCGGAGCTGAAGTGCAGACTGCTGATATCAACCTGGCCTACACCAAGGTCTACGCTCCGATTTCAGGCAGGATTTCCCGTTCAAACGTGACAGAAGGCGCCCTGGTGTCAGCCCAGCAGAGTGATCCTATGACCACCATCCAGCAGTTGGATCCTATGTATATTGATCTGGGTCAGACAGTTGAGGCCCACCTTGAGTTAAGACAGGCCATTGCCTCCGGCAGATTCCAAATCTCAGAGGGCAAGGCTCCTGTGGATATCTACTTTTCAAATGGTGAAAAATACCCCATTCAGGCCCAGCTTGAATTCTCGGAGGTAAGCGTGGATGAGACCACGGGTATGGTAAACCTCAGAGCCATAGTTCCCAATCCTGATGGGATCCTGCTGCCGGGCATGTTCCTGCGCGGCGATCTTATAGAGGGGGTTCTGCCAGGGGCCATGATTTTGCAGCAGGATGCCATCATCCGAGAGGCTGCAGGAACCACATACGTTTTTATTGTTGATGAAAACAATCAGGCTGCAAGAAGGGATGTTACTGTAGGTCCCAACTACGAGTCCTACTTTGTAATATTAGACGGTCTTCAGGCAGGCGATAAGGTTATCACGTCAAACCTTCAGAAGATCCGTACCGGGACTTTGGTTGAAGTGGTGGATTTGCAGGACGCAGCTCCAAAGGATGCCAAGGGTGCTCAGGCACAATAATTAGTTAAGGACGCTTTTATGGCACGTTTTTTTATTAACCGACCGGTTTTCGCGTGGGTTATTGCTATTGTGATCATGTTGGCCGGGGTTATTGCAGTACTAAACCTGCCTGTTGCCCAATACCCGACCATTGCGCCTCCTTCGGTGTCAATACGCTCAAGCTACGCTGGTGCCGATGCCACCACCGTGGAGCGTACCGTAACCCAGATCATCGAGCAGAACATGACGGGCCTTGACGGCTACATGTACATGTCGGCTACTTCAGACTCCTACGGCAACTCAGATATTACCATTACCTTTGAGCCGGGCACCGATCCAGACATTGCCCAGGTCCAGGTGCAGAACAAGCTGCAGCAAACCCAGTCCCAGCTGCCTACTACCGTACAGCAAAATGGTGTCGACGTAACCAAGTCCACCAACTCCTTCCTGATGGTGGTAGGTTTGACTGCCAAGGATGACACTCATACCAACACTGACCTTTCAGACTATATTTACGCCAATATCAGGGAGCCTTTAGCCCGCGTAAACGGGGTCGGTGACTTTTTCGTGTTTGGTTCCGAATATGCCATGCGTATTTGGGTCGATCCTGAAAAACTTAATAACCTTGCAATTTCCATAAGTGAGATCACAACTGCCATCACAGCACAGAATGCCCAGGTAACCTATGGATCCTTAGGAGGAACTCCAGCTGTCCCAGGGCAGCAGTATGCCTATACCATTACAGGTCAGTCCCGTCTTACCTCAGCAGAGGAGTTTGAGAATATCCTTTTGCGTGTCAATACCGATGGAACCAAGGTTTACTTAAAGGATGTCGCAAGAATTGAGCTGGGTTCTGAAAGCTATCAGGTAAGAGGTGAACACAATCACAGACCCTCATCAGGCATTGCCATCCGCCTGGCCTCAGGTGCCAATGCCCTTGACACGGCAGAAAGAGTCAAGGAATTGATTAATCAGCTTGAAGTGTATTTCCCCGAATGGATTGAAGTAACTTACCCCTTTGATACCACGGACTTCATCGCAGAATCCATCTCGGAAGTTGCCCAAACCCTCTTTGAGGCTATTGTCCTTGTAGTTCTTATCATGTACGTTTTCCTGCAGAATATAAGAGCTACCATCATTCCCTCAATTACCGTGCCTGTTGTGCTTTTGGGCAGCTTTGCCATCATGTCGGCACTGGATTTTTCCATCAATACCCTGACCATGTTCGGACTGGTACTTGCCATCGGCCTGTTGGTGGATGATGCCATCGTAGTGGTTGAAAACGTCGAACGCATCATAGAAGAGGAAGAATTGCCGCCTAAGGAGGCTACCGAAAAATCCATGGATCAGATCACAGGAGCCCTTATCGGCATTGCCCTGGTGCTTTCTGCCGTCTTTGTTCCTATGGCATTCTTCGGCGGTTCAACCGGCGTTATCTACCGTCAGTTCTCTATCACTATAGTATCTGCCATGGTGCTCTCGGTATTAGTTGCCATCATCCTAACCCCGGCTCTTTGTGCCACCATGTTAAAGGGCAAAAATGATGATAAGAAAGATAAAAAAAGTGCTCTGCGAACAAAACTTGAAAACCGTACGGCACTGCTTTTTAAGCCCATTGACAAGTTCTTTGAAATTTTCAACAAAACCTACAAGGCCTTCTCAGATTCCTATCAGAATCATGTAAAGAAGGTAGTACACCAGATCAAAAGGCAGATTGTGATCTATATAGGTATCTGTATTGCCCTGGGGGTCTGCTTTATACGCATTCCTTCAGCCTTCCTGCCGACAGAAGATCAAGGCGTACTGCTGGCCATGGTAAATCTTCCTGCAGGATCTACCGTGGAAAAAACCTCTACTGCTCTTGGGAAGGTGGTTGACTACTTCCTAATTAACGAGGAGAAAAATGTCGAATCCGTCATGTCTGTAACAGGATTCTCCTTTGCAGGCTCGGGGCAGAATGCAGGTCTTGCCTTTATCAAGCTCAAAGACTGGGCTGTAAGAACAAATGCCGATCAGCATGCCGATGCCATAGCCAACCGCTCCTATATGCCCCTTATGGGAATTCGTGAAGGCTTGGCTTATGCCTTTAACGTTCCGGCCATTCCTGAACTTGGCACTGCATCAGGCTTTGATTTGTATCTGCAGGACAACGGCGGAGCAGGTCATGAGATGTTGACCCAGGTAAGGCAGGACTATGTTTATGCTGCACAGCAGTCACCTTTATTGATGCAGGTCCGTGCCAATGGTATGGATGACACCCCTCAGTTCAAGCTTAACCTGGATTATGAAAAAGCTCTGGCCCTCGGGCTTACCGTAAGTGATATCAATACCACTTTATCTGTGGCCTGGGGATCTTTATATGTTGATGACTTCATCGAAAGAGCCCGCGTCAAGAAAGTTTATATCCAGGCAGAAGCCAGCGCCCGTATGACCGAGCTTGATCTTAACAAGTGGTTTGTAAGAAACAATCAAGGCGAGATGGTACCATTCAGCGCCTTTACCACCACTTCCTGGACCCAGGGCTCACCCCGTCTGGAACGCTACAATGGTGTTGCGGCTATGAATATTCAAGGCGCTCCGGCCCCCGGGGTTTCAACCGGTGAGGCCATGGCAGAGATGGAACGCCTGGCAGCTGAGGTCCTGCCTGCAGGCTTTGGTATCTCATGGACCGGAATTTCCTTCCAGGAAAGGCTTTCAGGTGATCAGGCTCCATTGCTTTACGCCGTATCAATTCTTATTGTGTTCCTGTCACTTGCAGCCTTATATGAGTCATGGTCAATCCCCTTTGCCGTAATGTTGGTACTGCCGCTTGGTATCATAGGCGCGGTATTGGCTGCCCTGCTTACCCAGTACCTACCGGTACAGACGGTATTAAGAAATGATGTCTACTTCCAGGTGGGGCTTTTGACTACAGTGGGACTTTCGGCAAAGAATGCAATCTTGATTGTTGAGTTTGCCAAAGATCTTTATGATCAGGGCTACCGTCTTACCGAGGCCGTAACTGAGGCTGCCAAAATCCGTCTGCGTCCTATTATCATGACCTCATCAGCCTTTATTTTAGGCGTGCTCCCTCTTGCCATGAGCTCAGGAGCAGGTGCGGCAGGTCGTAATGAAATAGGCTACTGTGTAATAGGCGGCATGATTTCAGCTACGGTTCTGGCCATTTTCTTCGTGCCGGTATTCTTTGTTCTCATCATGCGCTACTTTACCAAGTACATTCCCGTTGAAGAAAAGAAGAAACATGCTGAGATTGAGAAGAAACGCCGTGAACTGATGCAACAACAGCTTACAGCCTTAGAGGCTGAAAATACCACCGAAAAAATTTAAGATCTCTTAAAGTTTTGCTGACAAAAGACAACTGGGGGGCTTACGCCCTCCATGTACATATGACAAGAGACAAGACACTCTGATATCAGGATTTTTGTCAGGTTCATATGGCCCTTAAGGGTGATTGGCACCTTTGACAAACTGCAGTGTTTCCAGATTGACTCTTTTTGACAGCTCAAATGCGTACCACGCTTACGGCAGCTTCAATGACATCCTCCAAGAAAGGAGCATTGGCAAAAGGTCCTTCGGTTACTGCCTCACGTACCAGGCTCTCATCGCCGCTGCCGTCTGCACCAAAGGAAACAGGAAGCAGCAGGCCCAGCTCTTCAGAATACAGGGCATCACTTAAATCGGCATCTGGACACAGCTGCCTGGTGCGCCTTACTGCCAGGGCAAATTTGAAGACTTTTTCAAAGGAAAGCCCAAAGTGCCGGTCATTGGTTTTTTCAAGCGCAAAGGCCGTGCTGAAACTTAAAGCCTTAAGATAGATGCCTCCAAAGCTTAAAGAGCCCTGGTCAATTCTTGATATCAGGCCGCGGGATACCAATTCATCTGCCCAGGAATTTTCCATTAACAGGATCAACTTTGAATTTCCCGTGGCATATACCTGGTAATTCCTGTCAAGAACCACATATGAGCTTACCAAAAGGCCCTCCCCTTCAGGGACAAAGTCATCAACGCGCTCCCCGATATCAAGATAGGGATCTACAGCAGGGATCTTAAAGCCGGCATTTTTTAGTGCCGTAATCATAAAGGCCCGATTCAGGCCATGGTTTATCCCCAGTTCTTCTTTTGAGGAAAGATCCTCGGTGTGATCTTTGGAAAGTACATTTAAGAACAGGGCGCGGTCCGCCACCCCCCTTGCCTTGGTATAGCAGGGCAGGATCACCCCGTAATACTCCATGAAGATTCCATTTCTAAGATCGGTTTGAGGATTGATGGATCTTGAATGAAACATCGCAGCAGCAAAGGACAGGGCATAACGCAGCGAACCATAGGCCCTTAGGGAAGAGACTCTTTGCAAAATAACTCCGGAAGGGCTGAAAACTAAGGAGATCTCCTCACCTTCAACACTTAAAAACTCATAGAAGACATTTTTGGGCAAAAATCCCTCCTGCTGCCATCTTAAGGCCAAGGATCTTTTAACCACCAAAATATTCATGGCGCCGTCTTTGCTGTCATAGATCTGAAAATTGTCACTGCGATCCAGCTGATCACCTACCGTAACAAGATTTGGAAGTACGGTTCCCGGCGCCAGGGCTTCATCTTTTAGGTCATCTGAAATATCTATTACGAATTTGCTTTCATTCACTATATAATCTGACATGCTGTATCCTCAAAAGTGATTACTGCAAAGATCTTAACCAAAGACCATGGCTCATAATTGAGAAAGCTTTGCATTTTTGCTTTTTAGATGAGATTTTTTATTTAGAATGTAGGTATTGCAACTTAAATAGGGATCAGTTATGCATAAGATCGGTCTGTTTTATGGCACTTATACCGGGATAACCGCAATGGTTGCTCAGAAAATCGCTAAGGAGCTGGGAGAGGATAATGTTGATCTGCACAACATCAGCGAAGACGGCGAGGAAATGAGCAAGTATCAATATCTGATTATCGGTACCTCAACCTGGAGTATAGGCGAGCTGCAGGAAGATTGGAATAACTTCATGCCCAAACTGCAAACCATGGATTTCACCGGAAAAACCGTAGCTTTATTCGGAACAGGTGATCAAACTGGGTATCCGGATACCTTCCTGGACGGGATGGGTATGCTTTATGAAACCTTTCAGTTCCGCGGCGCCTCCTTCGTAGGATTCTGGCCGACGATAGGCTACGATTTTACTTCCCCGCTGCCGCTTTTGGATCATGACCATTTTGTAGGTCTTGCCATAGACGAGGACAATCAGCCGGAACTTACCGATGAGCGCATCAAACAATGGTGCGAAATGATCCGCCCTGCTTTCGGACTGTAAAGTCTGCTGATTAACGAAGGTTTAGCAAAGCTGTCAGCGTTTAACTATCTCTTGTGATTTCACGTATGAGATAAGATGCTGTTAACAGACCAGCGCTGGCAGCAACCCCCATAAAAGCTCCAAAAACCCGCCTGCCGTCCTCCTCTGCATAAACGGGTTTTTCGTCTGACCAGGTACACATTATTCCCATCTTGGTGCCGCCTTTGGGATAACCGTATCTGCTTCTTAAAATACTTCTTAAATGAGCTATCAACCCGTCTCCTCCTGCCGCACAGATATCAGTAAAATGAAGGCGTGTCGGATCTACGCGCCCCCCGGCACCGCCTGATACTGCAAAAACCTTGTTATGACTTTTTAAATAATTAACCAGGGCCGCCTTAGCATAAATATCGTCTATGGCCTCAGCTGCATATTTTGGACTGTCCTTGAGATAGTCTTCAATATTATCCTCGGTTAACATCATAACTTCAGGGTGGACTTTAAGATCTGGATTGATATCCAAAAATCTTAGTGCCAAAGTCTCAGCCTTACTTTTGCCAAGAGTTGAGGTTAAAGTATGAAGCTGTCTGTTACTATTTGACAGCTCAATAACGTCGGCATCTACTAAAGTAAGCTCGCCTACGCCGGTACGGCATAAAGCCTCAGCACAAGGAGATCCTACGCCTCCTAATCCCACAACCATCACGTGGCTTTGCTGTAATTTTAAAAACCCCTGGTATCCAAAAAGACGTATCGTGCCTTTAAATCTCTCCTCGAGGTCTTTTGATGCAGTCACCGGAACTCTCCTTAGTTAATGATCCCTGGTTTATTGAGCAGGGTACCATTTTAACTTTCAAAATCTTCTCTGCCTCAAGACACTGTAAATTATCCTCACAGGCTTTGGGTAAGCTCAGAATAAATTGCTGTATCCAAAATAAGACTAAGGTGTCAGCGCAAAGCTGACTTACATACTTTTGGTTCTCTAAGACCGCGTACTTTGAGATTCTTTTACTTTGCCTGCTTAACTGTCCTTTAAAAAGCCTTGTAAGCGCAGTCAAACCTGATATAATTTGCTCACTTTCTAATTTGCGATCCCGTAGCTCAGTTGGATAGAGTATCGGTTTCCGAAGCCGGTGGTCATGAGTTCGACTCTCATCGGGATCACCAGGCTTTGCAGAAAGCGTCATTTGTTGCGAAGGTGGCGGAATTGGTAGACGCGCTAGGTTCAGGTCCTAGTGCCGCAAGGTGTGTGGGTTCGAGTCCCATCCTTCGCACCAAAGTTAGGCAACCCCAAAAAGATCTGAATGCACCCAACTTTAGTTTTTCCTAGAAATCTCCCTTAAACCTGCAAATGGCAGGGAGGACTGAGACCGGGCGGCACCTGTCATTCTGACAACAATTTCAAATTCAAGAACCCCCCTGTTGCATCCTTAAGAAAAATCGTTTCACCGCCTAAGAATATTTCAACAAAGTTCAGATGAAGTAAAAAGACAGCAAAAAGTAGGGACTCCAACGAAAACTATCCTTTTTCAAGCAATTTCCCTGTTTGGAAAGCTTCACTCCATTGATGAA
>CAYNSI010000045.1:0-12668 GCA_964399665.1 uncultured Enterobacterales bacterium
GCCGGGGAAAAGGGAGCCTATTGCAGGGAATTGGATGACTTGGATCAGATTTTTTAAAAAGTGTTGATTTTGTGATATCATAGGCTCCGCTGGCTGTTCCGTTGGCTGGTATTCCTCATGTTTAACTATAAAAGTGACTAAGATTGTCCTGTCACAACTCAATCTAATAAGGAATCACATATAGTCCCCACAGGGGGCATGTACTATCATGAATCTTAATGAATTAAAAAATACTCCGGTTACGAAGCTTGTTGAAATGTGCGAACAAGCTGGGATTGAAAACACTGCCCGTCTTAATAAAAAGGATATTATCTTCCAGCTTTTGAAGTTGTGCGCTAGATCCGGCGAAGATATCTTTGGTGAGGGCGTCATTGAAATTTTACCTGACGGCTTTGGTTTTTTAAGAAGTGCAGACAGTTCCTACCTGGCAGGTCCGGATGATATTTACGTTTCGCCAAGTCAGGTAAGACGCTTTAATTTAAGAACCGGTGATTCAATTTCAGGCAAAATCAGACCGCCTAAGGAAGGGGAGCGTTACTTTGCTCTTTTGAAGGTCGATAATATTAATTATGACAAACCTGAGAGTGCCCGCAATAAAATCCTCTTTGAAAACTTAACTCCTCTTTTTGCAGATCAAAGGATGCGCCTTGAATTGGGCAATGGTTCCAAAGAAGATCTGACTGCAAGGGTGATAGATTTAACTGCTCCGATAGGAAAAGGCCAAAGAGGTCTTATTGTGGCCCCGCCAAAGGCCGGTAAAACGGTGTTGCTGCAAAATATTGCCCATTCAATTTCTGCCAACAATCCTGAGTGCGATTTGATTGTGCTTCTTATCGACGAGCGTCCTGAAGAAGTTACCGAAATGCAGAGGATGGTAAAAGGTGAAGTAGTAGCCTCAACCTTTGATGAGCCTGCCACCCGTCACGTTCAGGTTGCAGAGATGGTAATAGAAAAGGCCAAGCGTCTTGTTGAGCACAAGCATGATGTGGTGATCTTAATGGATTCCATGACAAGACTTGCTCGTGCCTACAATACCGTAGTGCCGCCTTCTGGCAAGGTGCTTACTGGCGGTGTGGATGCCAATGCCCTTCAAAGACCCAAACGTCTTTTCGGTGCTGCGCGTAATGTAGAAGAAGGTGGATCATTGACCATTATTGCCACCTCTTTGATAGATACCGGCTCCAAGATGGACGAAGTCATCTATGAAGAGTTCAAGGGAACTGGCAATATGGAATTGCATCTTTCCCGCAAAATTGCCGAAAAAAGAGTCTATCCTGCCATAGATGTGACCCGCTCGGGTACCCGCAGGGAAGAGCTTTTGACCACTCCTGATGAACTGCAGAAGATGTGGATTTTAAGAAAGTTTGTCCATCCTATGGGAGAGATCGAAGCCATGGAGTTTTTAATAGATAAACTCTCCATGACCAAGACCAATGAGCAGTTCTTTGAGGCTATGAAGCGCGTATAGCCTAACTTTTCAAGGCATTGTCAGGGCAGGGGATCCTCCCTGACAGGATCTTTTAGATGCCGCTTTTTCCCCGCTTTTGGTGTCTGTGAACCGCCCGCATTACTGCCTGCCTTAAAAATTCACTCATGTCATATCCTGAGTGTTCCACCAATTGGGGGAACATGGAGATGGGAGTCATGCCCGGCATGGTGTTGGCCTCATTTAAGATGACTTCATTATCAGGAGTTAAAAAGAAATCTATTCTGCACAAATCCTGCATCTTAAGATTCAAAAAGGCTTTGCGGGCAAGATCTCTTATGGTATCCACAATGTCATGGCTTAGGTCCTGCGGCTCTACGGTAGTTACCGTTCCTGAATCTTTGGAGTACTTTTCATCAAAGGTATAAAACACGTCCTGCGGCACAATGATCTCTCCCGGGGTTGAGATCACTAGTTGGTCATCAATTTCAAAGGCGGCAACTTCAAGCTCACGATGGGGGATGGTCTTCTCTACAATGACGCTGTCAGAATAGAAAAAAGCCTCAAAAATACGGTCTTTAAGTTCAGAAAGTTGAGTTACATGGTAGCAGCCTATCGAAGAGCCCTGGGAGGCGGCTTTTACATAGACATCAGGATTTTTTTGAAAAAAATCATAAGCTTTTTTTAAATTGTTTTCATCAGAACTTCCTAAAATCACAAAAGGAGTATTGGGAATATCGCAGGCTTCAAGATAAAGCTTGGTTAAAACTTTATTAAAGCAGATCCTGCTGGCTTCACTTTGGCAGCCAATGCTCGGGATGCCGTTAAGCTCAAAGAAAGACTGAATGTCCCCGGTTTCCCCCGGGGCTCCGTGAATACATGGGATTACAGCATCAACTTTGGCAGAATTGCCCGCATCATCTATCATCATGCCGTGGTAAAAATGGAGAGATTTTCCTTCCCGGGTAATAAATCTGCCTTTATCCAAAACGGCATAGGTTAGGGTAAAGTCTTTAACTAAAGACAGTTTCTTTTCAATATAGGAAGCTGAAATCAAGGAGATCTCATGTTCGGCGCTATTCCCGCCGCACACTAATAATACCTGATAGGACATTAGAGCCTCTTGTCCTTAAACAAAGCTGAAGACGAGGCCTCATAATAGAGAAAAGCGCCCAATTTTGCAATTTTGGCAGGATCTTGTGCCCTAACATGATCTGCTGCCCTGGTGTGGATAAAACGCGCCGGGGCGGTGCTGTGTGAACTTAATTATCAGGAGTTGAGGCTGTTATCGATGAAGGCTCTAATATCGTCTTTTCTTAAAGCTCCCACCTGTCTTCCTACCATCTCACCATTTTTGAACACCAAAAGGGTAGGAATGCTCATCACGCCGTACTTTGAGGCCCAGGCCTGATTATCATCAATATTAACTTTGCAGATCTTAACGTCATCCTGCTCTTGTGCCAGATCTTCCAAAGCAGGGGCAATGCTGCGGCACGGTCCGCACCAGGGAGCCCAAAAATCCAGCAGCACCGGCTTGTCAGATTTGATGACCTGATCTTCAAAGTCATCATCATTTACATGAATTACTTCAGCCATAGCTTACTCCCTATTGAAATTTAAGTAAGGCAATATTATCACAGAGATCTTAGAGTTGATCCAAGATGCTATTTTCTCTCAGTCGTCAGGCAGCAGCACCTGGAAGCGGTCTTTTGAGCAGATATCTTGCAATTGCTGCAAGCAGGATCCCATAAAGGGGCACCAGCAGCATAAGGCAGGCAGTCATCTTAAAGCCGTAATCGACCAGGGCGATCTCAATCCAGTGTTCTGCCATAAAAGTATTGGAGCTTTGATAGAAGGCAATGGAAAAGAACACTATAGTATCGATAAAATTTCCTGCAATAGAGGAGCAGGAGGGGGCAATCCACCATCCTTTAAGCTTTCTTAGGCGCGAAAATACCAAAATGTCCATAAGCTGCCCGGCAACATAGGCTCCCAAAGATGCCAGGGTGATCCTAAAGACGAAAAGGGAAAAGTCCCCCAAGGCATGAAGTCCCCGAAAGGCACCTTCCTCAAAGATGGTGCCCACAACATATGAACCTGCTAAAGCTGGAATCATGGCAAGAAAAATAACTTTGCGTGCCTCAGCTGCTCCGTAAATTCTTACCGTTAAATCAGTAGTGATAAATATAAAAGGGTAGGTAAAGGCACCCCAGGTAGTAAGTATTGGCCCTATGGTGACGGGAAGCTGCACGGCATAATTGCTCGTGATGATGATAAATACGTGCACCACCAAAAGGGTAAGATAGGGACTTTTTACTGACAGCATGGGAAAAACCTTCAAAACGACGGGGCAATGATACAAAAAAAACGGCTCCTGCACAAAAAATATCCTGCGGGGGAATTTTGTTCCGTAAAATATCAGACATTGTCAACTAGTTAAGAGGCTGCGATGTCAGATACTGCCAAACTGGTCCTGGTAGACGGTTCTTCCTTTATTTACCGGGCTTATTTTGCCGCCCGCGGCGGGTTTTCCACATCAAAGGGAATTCCAACAGGGGCGGTATTGATTATTACCAGGATGTTTGAAGGACTTTTGCGTGATTATCCTAATACCCCTATCCTCATGGTATTTGATGCAGGGGGAAAGACCTTCAGGAACGATCTTTACCCTGAATATAAGGCAAACCGTCCTCCCATGCCTGATGATTTGCAGGTACAAATCCCCTATGTGCACAGACTGGTTGAGGCAATGGGCTTCCAGGATGTCAGCATGAAGGGCTTTGAGGCCGATGACATTATAGGCTCTTACACAAAAGCTGCCAAAAAGGCCGGAATGAGTGTGGTTATCTGCTCAGGGGATAAGGATTTGGCCCAATTGGCAGGAAAGGGGGTCATCATCCATGATTATCTTAAAAATGAAATCCTCGATAGTCAGGGCGTATTTAAAAAATATGGAGTAAAACCTGAGCACATCATAGATTTTCTGGCCCTAAAAGGAGACAGTTCAGATAATATCCCGGGGATGCCCGGGACCGGGGATAAAACTGCCTGCGCCATAATAAACGCTTTAGGCGGGATAGCAGATATTAAAAAGAGAATCGATGAGGCGGCTTCTCTTAAGTTCAGGGGAGCTGCAACTTTTAAGGAAAGATTTGAAGAATATCTGCCACAAATAGAGCTTTCCTACAATCTTGCCCTGATTAAAACCGATCTTGCTCTGCCCATTGCCCTTGATTCTCTTACAGTTCCTCTAAAAAACAGGGAACAGCTGTTATCCCTTTACAAAGAGCTCGAATTTAACAAATTTTATGAAGCAGAGCTTTTGCGCAAAGGGCAGGATGAAAGCTTAAGTGACAAGGAAAGCTCCAAATCCGGTGAGGACAATGGAAGTGCAGCCTGCAGTACTCCAGTAAAAACCATTGTCATTACTCAAAAGTCAGAACTTAAAGCACTTGCAGACAGACTTGGTCAGGAAGATTGTTTTGCCTTTTGCTGCCTGACATCAGAATTTGAAAGTAACAAAGGAAAATTAGTGGGGATAGCCTTTGTCACCAACCTGCAAAGCTGGTATCTGCCTTTGGCCCATGACTACATCGTAGCTCCGCAACAGCTGACGATATCAGATACTGTGGAGATTTTAGGGCCTGTTTTTGCAGGGGAACATCCTAAAAAGATCTGCCATGACTTAAAAGCTGCTCTTATAGCTTTACATAAGGCAGGATTGCCGCTTAAGGGTATTTATGCCGATACCAAAATTATGGCTCATCTTATCGATTCACAGCAGGGCACGGAACTTGAAAAGTTAAGTTACGGATACCTAAATTACGAGGCAGTTCCTGCAGAGAAGATAGTAGGAAAGGGTACAAACAGGATCCCTTTTTCCTCAGCATCAGTTGATACGGCAGGGGCCTTTGCCGTAGAGCAGGCCAATCTTGCCTTAAGACTTTGCAGCCCTTTGGAAAAACAGCTGGAGCAGATCCCTGGGGGCTTTGAGATCTTAAGGAACATTGAAATTCCCTTTGCGCAGGCTCTTGCAAGAATGCAGGGAAACGGTGCCTTTTTGAATGTCAGGACCTTAAGGGATCAGAATGCGCTTTTAAACAGGGAAGCTGCGGCAGCAGCTGAAAGTATCTACATTGCTGCCGGGGAGAAATTTAATCTGCAGTCGCCTAAGCAGCTTGGCCGCATTCTTTTTGAGAAACTTAAGATCTCCTACCCCCAAAAGCCCGGGCTTAACAAGGACGGCACTTATTCATACTCAACTGCCGAGGCCGTTTTGCAGGAAATTGCCCCTGTCTGTGACATTGCCCGTCTGGTGCTGCGCTTCAGGCTTTTGATGAAATTAATTTCCACCTATACTGAAAAGCTTCCTGACATGGTATTAGACGGCAGGATTTACACTAATTTCAATCAAACGGGGACCAATACCGGAAGGCTGTCTTCAACCGATCCTAATTTACAGAATATTCCCGCAAGAAGCGAAGAGGGCAGAAATATCCGCAGGGCCTTTGCAGCTCCCAAAGGATACAAAATAGTTTCAGCCGATTACTCGCAGATAGAATTAAGGCTTATTGCCCACTTTTCAGAAGATCCCAATTTAATCAAGGCCTTTATTAACGGTGAGGATATTCACAGACATACTGCAGCCCAGGTGCTTAACAAAGAGATCCAGGAAGTTACCGCACAGGAGCGCAGCAGTGCCAAAGCCGTTAACTTCGGCCTTATGTACGGCATAAGTGCCCATGGGCTTGCCCGCCAGACCGGAATGACCTTTAAGCAGGCCCAAAATTACATTACAGCCTATTTTAAGCGGTATCCTGCCGTGCAAAGCTATATGCAAAGGGTAAAAGACTTTGCCAAAGAGCATGGTTATGTTCAAACCATTGCAGGACGCCGCATCTGCTTTGGCAGGGTACAGGGGCTTGGCAGAGTTCAGCTTGCAGCCGTGGAGCGCCAGGCCGTTAATGCCCCTATGCAGGGCTCGGCTGCCGACATTATCAAGCAGGCCATGATAGACATAGACAACTGGATTAATACTCTGGATGAGTCCTTAGTCCGCCCCACCCTGCAGGTACATGATGAGCTGGTCTTTGAGGTGAAGGAGGAATTTTTGGAGGAAGCCTGCCTGAAAATTCAGGACATCATGAAAAGTGCCTGGGTTCTAAAGGTCCCCTTGGAAGTTGGGATAGGTTTTGCCGATAACTGGGCCGATGCCCATTAAAGGGGAGGAGTTTGCAGTATTAAGGCCTGGTCCCGGGTCTTGGAGCCTTGGTGTCCTTAGGTTTTAACAGGTCATCAATGGGCTTTTGGACCATGGCAATACCGTTCCTGTCGATACGCACATAAGAATAGGTGCTGCCCCAGTCTCCTAAGACAAGGCGCATCTTAAGATCGGGAATTTCGCTTGTATGACGGGAGAAATGATGGATGTGGCCGTGGATAATATTTTGGACTTGATAGCGTGACACAAAAGTCTTGATGGTTTTACACACCACGCCATGGATTTTTTTACTGCGGTTCTCCGGAGTAATGCTTTTGCTGCGCATTAAAATGGCAATGCTTTTTCTTAAGCCTAAAGGAAGCATCATAAAGATCCTCTGCAGAACAGGGATGGACACTAAGCGCTTGAACTTAAGGTATTTGACATCATTGGTGCACAAGTCATCGCCGTGCATAATAAGGCAGAGGCCCTCCGGGGATGGTACAACATAGCAGTCAGGCAGTAATTTCATGTTAAAGAACCGCGCATCATCTGCCCTTAGAAGAAAATCGCGGTTGCCTTTTTGGAAGTAGCAGTTTATACCGCGCTTGGAGGCTTCTGACAATACCTGCTTAACAGCACGCTGAGCTTGGGATTTTTTGTCATATCCTACATAAAACTCAAAGAGATCTCCTGCGATAAGGAGACTGTCATTATGGTGCATCCTGTCGACAAAAATTCTAAATGCTTCATTAAGATCGGCGCTCCTTGATGAAAGGTGCAGATCCGCGATTATATAAAGGGCCATACCAAAGCAAATAGGGCTGATTACTATCTTGTTAATTCATTATTCTGCAAGGCTGTCTTTTCTTGTCTTCTTAGCTTTCGTCTTTCTTGTCTGCAATGATTTCAGCCTTTTGAATAATCACGGGTTCTTCGGGGACGTCACGGTGGACGCCTTTTCTGCCGGTTTTCACTTCAGCAATTTTATCCACGACATCCATGCCTTTTACAACTCTGCCAAAAACGCAGTAGCCCCAGCCGCTCATATCAGGTGACTTATAGTTTAAAAAGTCATTGTCAACGGTGTTGATAAAAAACTGGCATGAAGCAGAATGCGGATCCATGGTTCTTGCCATGGCTATGGTGCCGCGCTCATTTTTAAGGCCGTTGTCTGCTTCATTTTCTATGGGCTCTTTGGTTTTTTTAAGCTTCATATCTTCGGTAAGGCCTCCGCCTTGGATCATAAAGCCCTTAATGACACGGTGAAAAATGGTGCCGTCATAGTGGCCGTCGGTTACATAAGACTCAAAATTAGCGGTTGTTTTGGGAGCTTTTTTGGCATCAAGCTCAAGCTCAATATCACCGTGATTGGTGTGAAGAACGATCATAACCTGCTCCAATAGTTTAAAATTCGAGATTTCCAGAGGCTAAGTTTACCCGTTGGCGGGAGTTTTTCAATGTTATTTATTCACAACACCTTAACAGGGAAAAAAGAAGAATTTAAACCCTTGAGTCAAGGTGAAGTAAAAATATATGTCTGCGGTGTGACCGTGTACGATTACTGCCACATTGGTCATGCCCGCACTTTTGTATGCTTTGATGTGATAGTGCGCTACCTGAGGCATTTGGGGTATAAGGTTCGCTATGTACGCAACATAACCGACATTGACGATAAGATTATCAAAAGGGCAGCTGAGAATAATGAAAGCACCGCAGATCTTGCCCTAAGGTTTACTAAGTTAATGCATGAGGACTTTGCAAAGCTTAATATTCTCCTGCCCGATGAAGAGCCCAAAGCTACTGACAATATCCCCGAGATTATTAATTTAGTATCAATCCTGCTTAAAAAAGGCTTTGCCTATCAGGCTGCAAATGGTGATGTCATGTTCGCCATTGATACTTTTAAAAATTATGGCAGGTTATCAGGGCAGAAGCTTGAGGAACTAAGCGCAGGAGCCAGGGTTGATGTCAATGAAATGAAAAGATCTCCTTTTGATTTTGTCCTGTGGAAAATGTCTAAAGAAGGCGAGCCTGCGTGGGATTCTCCCTTTGGAAAAGGGAGGCCTGGCTGGCATATTGAATGCTCTGCCATGAACTGCAAGTATCTTGGCAGGCATTTTGACATTCATGGAGGAGGTGCAGATCTTATTTTCCCCCATCATGAAAATGAGGCTGCCCAGAGCTGCTGTGCCTTTGATACTCCCTATGTTAATTACTGGATGCACTCGGGCATGGTCATGATTAATGATGAGAAGATGTCAAAGTCTTTGAATAACTTCTTTACTATTCGTCAGGTGCTTGAAAATTATGATGCCGAAAGCGTGCGCTATTTTCTGCTCTCAGGCCAGTACCGCAGCCCTTTAAATTACTCTCAGGAAAATTTAGACCAGGCTCGGGCTGCCTTGACAAGACTTTACACTGCCATAAGGGATGTAAAGCCTTTGATGCCTGATGATGAAAGTATTCTAAAGCCGTATCAGGAAAGATTTAATGCCTTTATGAATGATGATTTTAATACCCCGGGTGCTTTGGCAGTACTTTTTGATCTGGTAAAGGCAATCAACAAGGAAGAGGGTCTTAAAAAAAGCAATTTAGCCTGGGGGCTTTTGAATTTTGCAGGGGTGCTTGGTCTTTTGTGGCAGAAGCCTCAGGATTTTTTAAAGGGCAGTGCAGGTTCAGATACTCTTGATGATGCCCAAATAGAGGCTTTGATAAAAAAGCGCAATGAGGCCCGCAAAGTAAGGGATTTTAAAACAGCTGATGAAACGAGGGATCAATTAACTGCCATGGGCATTGTTCTTGAAGATGGTCAGCAGGGCACCACATGGCGCCGATCTTAATTAAACCTTAGGTAAAGCTTTTACTATTTGTTCTTTATGATGCTGACGCTATCTCACAGTTTTGCTGTTGTCATCTTGCCTTTGTCAGCAGGTTTTTTACACTTTAAGAAAGCTTGAGGTAAAGATGGCAGAAGATTATGTATCTTGAAAGTATAGAGATCTTTAATTTCCGTGGGATCCGTCACCTTGCGGTTAATTTTGAGCAGGGCAGTACCGTATTAATAGGTGAGAATACCTGGGGCAAAACCTCACTTTTGGCCTTATTGTGGGAGGTTTTGGGAACCGGGCAGCCCTGTAGTTTTGAAAAAAGCGATCTCTATGTTCCCGTAAGACTTGCTGCCACCAAAGAGCAGGAGTACGAAAAGCGCAGCAGGCAGACTTTGGCGGTGTCAAGACCGGGACTGATACAAGGCTTCTGTCCTGAAGGCTTAAAAGAAGACAATTTACAATCCTTTCTTGCCGATAGGGATTCATCAGATGTTGATTTTGTAGCATCAGATGTGTTTTTTGAAAAGATAGAAGGGATTTCAATAAGACTGATTTTTTGTGAGGCAGTCCCCGGCCTGTCACAAAAGTCCTCCCGCTTAAGGCGGCTTGGGAATGCCTGGCAGCTTTGCGATGACGGGTTTTACCGGGTGTTTTATCACATTCAGGCAGAAGAGGATGATAAGGGCAGTTTTGTTACCAGCCACAAGGTAACGTCAATTAAGGGAACGGCCCTTGAGGGGGATCATGCTGAGATTATCAGGCTCATTCTTGATATGAATCCTGTGCTTAGAATGCGCGACTCGCGCATGGAGCCTAATGTAGATCTTGATGACAATCTGGATGAAGACGGCAGGATCCTTTTGGAACTTACCTCAAGGATTGCAAGTTTTGAAGATGCCGCGGCATCAGGGGGGCAGTTAAAGTCTGATATTGAAACTATCAATCTTTTGTCAACCAAATATCTGGCATCATATGGCGGCAATGTAAAATTCAACAGGAAAATAAGGCATGGAAGAAAAGGGATCAGGGATTTGGTTACCAAACCTCTGTCGCTGGAGTCTCTTACAAGTTTAAGCCGGGAAATCAGAAGCAGCGAGCCTACTCGGGAAAAGTTTCTTTTGATCTTTCTTACTGCTGCCTTGTACTGCTCCAAGGGGGCTCGGGATTTTGATCACAAGGCAAGACCCATAGTGATTCTCGAGGATGTTGAAGGGCGCTTTCACCCGTCTGTGCTGCTTTCTTTTTGGTCTGTTATAGAAAGTCTTCCGGTACAGAAGATAGTAACCACCAACTCCTGCGATCTTTTAACCTCAGTGCCGTTATCCTGCATAAGAAGGCTGTGCCGTGAATACTATGACACCAGATCCTATCAGATAAATGAAAATCACTTCAATGCCGATGACTTAAGGCGTATTGCCTTTCATATCAGAATAAACCGTCCCATAGCCCTTTTTGCCAGGCTTTGGGTATTGGTCGAAGGGGAAACTGAGATGTGGCTTATCCCTGAGATCGCGGCCATCATGGGGTATTCCCTGTCCTGCGCGGGGATCCGTTTGGTTGAATTTGCCCAGTGTGGACTTGCCCCGCTTCTTAAACTTGCAAGATCACTTGGGATCACAGCTTTTGTCATCACTGACGGGGATGAGGCCGGCAGGCGCTATGCACAGACAGTCAGGCTTTTTACCAAATCAAGAATTGAAGACAGGCTTTTGATCCTGCCGGCCCTTGATATTGAGCATTACCTGTACGCCAACGGCTATGAAAAAGTTTTCTTAGAATGTGCAGGGGCTGCAGGGCAGTACCACAATAAAAAGCAGCTGACCTCATCAAAGATTATTGCCCAGGCCATTCGCAAAAAGACCAAGCCCGGGCTTGCTCTTGCGGTATTAAATGAGATGCACCAAAGAAGCATTTCAGGCATCCCCGGGGAGCTTAGGGATGCTGTTAACAAAATAATTGCCATCTCCAGGCAGGAAATGGCGTTAGATTAAGCCAAAAAGCAGGTCTTAAGCTTTGTTACCCCAGACTTTGCCTAAACCTTACTTAAGGTGTTTTTGTGACATTTTTTGATGATGTAAGAGAGCTATTCGATATTCTGCACCTGCTCGCGCATCTGTTCTATGATGACCTTTAAATCCACGGCAATTTTGGTGAGTTCCAAAGTTGCAGCCTTGGATGCTATGGTATTGGTCTCGCGGTTGAATTCCTGCATCATAAAATCCAGTCTTTTACCGCAGACTCCGCCTTTTTGCAAAATAGCGCGCACTTCCTGCACGTGGGAGCATAATCTGTCATATTCTTCAGTGATGTCGCTTTTTTGGGCCAGAATAGCAACTTCCTGCTCAAAACGTTCAGGGGGCACTTCAACCTGCAAAACGGCAATACGCTCTTTTAGTCTATCACGCTCACTTTTAACCAGAGTGTTAAGGCTGCCTTGGATGCTTTTAAGGTGCTCTTCTACCAGGGCAACCTTTTCAAGGATAGTGTTCTTAAGACTGGTACCTTCCGTTACTCTGGTATTGAGGAATTCCTCAATTAAGGGATCTATTTGTTCTAAAATGGTCTTATCAATTTCTGTGCGCAATGATTCATCAGGACTTAGGACCCCTTCAAAATTTAGGATATCCGCGGCATTGACAATACTGCCCTCTGCGGTTTTTTGGATGTAGGCAAGATGGCCGCACAGCATTTGTACCAATTCTTTGTTTAAAGTGAGGCTTTGCTTTTCATTGGGGATAAAGTTCAGGTAAAAGTCAAACCTGCCTCTTGATGTTGAGGCCTTTATCTTCTCACGTATGGGAGATTCCAGATGGCGGAATTGGTCGGGTAGTTTAAAAAAGATTTCAAAATACCTGCTGTTCAGGGATTTTAAGTCCATAGACAAGATCCCCTCAGGCAGGGTGTGCCTTAAGGTGGCATAGCCTGTCATGCTCTTGATGGTGTTCATAAGCTCTCCTGAAATTTGGGCTATTCTAGCACCTGCATGGCATTGTGATGGCAGGGATTTGCAGAACCTTTACAAAATTTACTAATGAAAGAGCCTTTTTAGTACCAAAAGGCGCGGGCATTAAAAGACCGCTGCTAAAATACAGCTTACGATTCTAGAACCTTAACCTTTAGTTCCCGCCATAATTTTCTAGCCATCTAAAAACAACCCTAAAATTTTCGATATAAAATGCACTTGCTGGTCTTTTTGCTGTATAATGGATAG